>NZ_SSXI01000232.1 GCF_004803405.1 Nocardioides sp.
ACGCCGCGTGAGGGATGACGGCCTTCGGGTTGTAAACCTCTTTCAGTACCGACGAAGCGCAAGTGACGGTAGGTACAGAAGAAGGACCGGCCAACTACGTGCCAGCAGCCGCGGTAATACGTAGGGTCCGAGCGTTGTCCGGAATTATTGGGCGTAAAGGGCTCGTAGGCGGTTTGTCGCGTCGGGAGTGAAAACCTACAGCTCAACTGTGGGCTTGCTTCCGATACGGGCAGACTAGAGGTATGCAGGGGAGAATGGAATTCCTGGTGTAGCGGTGAAATGCGCAGATATCAGGAGGAACACCGGTGGCGAAGGCGGTTCTCTGGGCATTACCTGACGCTGAGGAGCGAAAGTGTGGGGAGCGAACAGGATTAGATACCCTGGTAGTCCACACCGTAAACGTTGGGCGCTAGGTGTGGGACCTATTCCATGGGTTCCGTGCCGTAGCTAACGCATTAAGCGCCCCGCCTGGGGAGTACGGCCGCAAGGCTAAAACTCAAAGG
>NZ_SSXI01000053.1 GCF_004803405.1 Nocardioides sp.
ATGTGCGCCGCAGAGCGCAGTTGGAGCATCTGCCGGTGGGGTACGGCGTCGCCCCGCCGATCCAGGCGGTCCCGACTACGACCGACGTCGATCTCACGCGGGTCTGATACGAGGTGCTGCCCGCACGGGACGTCGATGGCCTGGTGATCAAGGCCGATCGTCGATGTACAGGGGTGGATCCTGGCCTGCTCGCCCTGCCGGCGAGTACTGCAACTCTCGAATACCGACACTTCACCAGTGGCTCGACGCTGCTAAGGAGCGCTCGGATCGCGACAGCGAACGCGCCTGCTCGCTGCGGGATGTGCTCAAGCAGGCGCGACGCGCAATCCTCGACGAGGAGAACGCGCGCGTCCGCGAGCTCCTGGAGCCGATCGAGGATGAGGTCGCATTCCTTCACAGCGCGGAGCTCCGAACTCGGCTGAAGGCCAACTTCGACCGTTCTCTCCAGTGGTCCTTGATCCACGGCTACGCCAGCCGGAGGGAAGTCGTGGAGACCTACCTCGGTG
>NZ_SSXI01000125.1 GCF_004803405.1 Nocardioides sp.
AGCGGGACCCTGGAAAGCACCGAGGAAATCGGATCGGGAAACGGTCTGATAGAGTCGGAAGCGCAAGACCGAAGGGAAGCGCCCGGAGGAAAGCCGCGAGAGAGTCTCTCGGGTGAGTACGAAGGAAGCGTCCGTTCCTTGAGAACTCAACAGCGTGCCAAAAATCAACGCCAGATATGTTGATACCCCGTCTCCGGCCATCTCGGCTGGGGCGAGGTTCCTTTGAAGTAAAACACAGCGAGGATGCTGTGGACGGCCGGGCTCATTCCGCCTGGCTGTTCCGCTCTCGTGGTGTCGACCCGCAGTCTTTAATTCAGACGCAGCCGGGTACACATTCACGGAGAGTTTGATCCTGGCTCAGGACGAACGCTGGCGGCGTGCTTAACACATGCAAGTCGAACGATGAAGCCCTTCGGGGTGGATTAGTGGCGAACGGGTGAGTAACACGTGGGCAATCTGCCCTGCACTCTGGGACAATCCCTGGAAACGGGGTCTAATACCGGATAACACT
>NZ_SSXI01000123.1 GCF_004803405.1 Nocardioides sp.
CCCCCTCAAACGTCGTTCACATCAGCGCATGCATGATCAACCCGCCGACCTCGATGTTGCTGCCGGCATCAGGAATACCGGTACCCGACATGCGCCTGCAAGAGCCGTGCACGCTAATCTGCGGCACCGGCCAGCGGTTCGGTCCGCAAGAGGTGATCGAGCCGATCTTATGCACGGACGCCACGCGAGGGCGGGAATCCCGGACACGAAGTGGGAATGCGTAGGGCATAAGAGACAGGATTCCGCTGTTGGTCTGTGCTCGTATCCGTAGTGTTCCCTAGTCTGCCATCCGCAGTGTCTGGCTAGACCGCGCTGAAACCTGGCGCCGAAAGGCTGCAACACCTCCTCGGCGAATTGTTTGGTGCTGTCGTACGTCTTGGAGGCGGCCGCTCTGCCGACGATTTCCCAGCGCATGTCGGGCGGGATGTCGGCGACGTATCCGGTGCCGGCGCCCATGCGGCGAAGGCGTCGGCGACGATCTGGCTGAGTATGACAACCCCATTTGGCCCCACTGTGATGCTCTGA
>NZ_SSXI01000024.1 GCF_004803405.1 Nocardioides sp.
CAATATTCCCCACTGCTGCCTCCCGTAGGAGTCTGGGCCGTGTCTCAGTCCCAGTGTGACCGGTCACCCTCTCAGGCCGGCTACCCGTCAAAGCCTTGGTGAGCCATTACCTCACCAACAAGCTGATAGGCCGCGAGCACATCCCTGGCCGAAAAAACTTTCCACCCACACCCATGCAGGAGCAGGTCATATCCGGTATTAGCCACCGTTTCCGATGGTTATCCCAGAGCCAGGGGCAGATTACTCACGTGTTACTCACCCGTTCGCCGCTCGAGTACCCCCGAAGGAGCCTTTCCGCTCGACTTGCATGTGTTAAGCACGCCGCCAGCGTTCGTCCTGAGCCAGGATCAAACTCTCCATAAGAAAACTTGATACCCAGCAAAAACAAACCCTGACAAAGTATTGCCAGAATCAATCATTGCCGAAAACACTCACACCAACAACACCCACCCCAAAAGGCAGACGCCATCGATGCACACAAACTGTCACAACAAATCCATATGCATGACACACTGTTGAGTTCTCAAACATCACACGC
>NZ_SSXI01000140.1 GCF_004803405.1 Nocardioides sp.
ACCAGGGCGCGCACGTGGTCGACGTCGCGGCCCTCGTCGCGGAGCCGGGCCACGAGCGCCCAGCCGGCGGCGACGGTCTCCAGACAACCCACGTCGCCACAGCGGCACGGTCGGCCGGCAGCCTCGGGCACCTTCGTATGGCCGAGGTCCCCCGCGCCGCCCAGTGCGCCGGACACGATGCGGCCGTCGGCGAGCACGCCGAGACCGAGCCCGGTCGACGCCTTGAGAACCAGCAGGTCCCGGATCTCGCGGGCGTGGCCGAGGAACTCGGACCGGGCGAGCGCGTCGGCGTCGTTCGCGAGGAAGAGCGGCGCGTCCGCGACCTCGACGAGGTACGGCGCCAGGGGGACCCCGTCCCAACCCGCCATCACCGGGGTGTCGACGCTGACGCCGCGCTCGGAGTCGACGACGCCCGGGAGGGACATGCCGATGCCGAGCACCGGGGGCGCGCCCGCGGCGAGCAGGCGCGCGAGCTGGTCGGCCACCACCGGCATCACCAGGTCGGGGCCGGCGCCGATCTCGTGGTCGACCGCCGAGGCGGCGAGC
>NZ_SSXI01000034.1 GCF_004803405.1 Nocardioides sp.
TCCGAGAACTCCGGGCAGGATGAGACCGGCAGCGCCGGAGATTTCGGCTACACCGACGAACTTGATCAGTCCGACGGGGAAGCTCTCAGCCCATTCATGGTCGGACACGATCTCCTCCTTGGACTTGAGCAGCTTCATGCTGCCTGCCACGAGGAACATGGCGGCCAGCAGACCGCTGGCGATCCAGGCGACGACGTTCATGAGTTTCCTTCTTCGTCAGGGCAGGGCGGCGCTGCTCGCAGCAGCCAGGGACGAGCTCTGATGGCGCACATGCGGCGGTGTGTCGGCCTTGCGCGCTGCCTGTGGCAATGGGCGGGCCGGGTCGTGCCCGGCTTCAGGCGACGGCGTTCCGATCTTGGCTTTCCGGCGGAATGTAGAAGTTGTCCCGGAACAGCCCTGTCGGGTCGTACCGACGCTTGAGCTCTCGCAGGCGCTCAAGGTGTCTCGGTGGGAACGCCCGCTCGATCGGTGCAGGGAGACTGGTCTCGAAGCTGAGGTACATGCCCTCGAAGAACGGCAGTACCCGTTCCCACTCCTGATCGATCA
>NZ_SSXI01000161.1 GCF_004803405.1 Nocardioides sp.
CTGGGTTTAGAACGTCGTGAGACAGTTCGGTCCCTATCCGCCGCGCGCGTAGGAAACTTGAGAAAGGCTGTCCCTAGTACGAGAGGACCGGGATGGACGAACCTCTGGTGTGCCAGTTGTACCGCCAGGTGCAGGGCTGGTTGGCTACGTTCGGAAGTGATAACCGCTGAACGCATCTAAGCGGGAAGCACGTTTCAAGATGAGGTTTCCCACCCCCTTGTGGGGTTAAGGCCCCCAAAAGATGATTGGGTTGATAGGCCGGAGGTGTACAGCAGCAATGCCCAGCCGACCGGTACTAATAGGCCGAAGACTTGCCACAACAAACCCCCAACACACCCAACAAACAATCACCCAGAACCACCACTAACGCGACGCGTCCACAATCCAACCCCACCCCACGGGCACCACGCCCACCGGGACATGAGGGTTCATAGAGTTACGGCGGCCATAGCGGCAGGGAAACACCCGGTCCCATCCCGAACCCGGAAGTTAAGCCTGCCAGCGCCGATGGTACTGCAACCGAGAGGCTGTGGGAGAGTAGGACGCCGCCGGACATAC
>NZ_SSXI01000021.1 GCF_004803405.1 Nocardioides sp.
TGCCGCGGCGGCCGAGCGGGAGGCGCTCGAGGGGCCGCCGCCGGCACGCCACCGCGACGAGGACGAGGAGTTCGCCGAGAGCGGGCTCGTCGTCCGGTTCTTCACCAGCCCGGTCGCGGTCGGGATGGCGGTCACGGTGATCGCGCTGCTGATCGGTGTCCGCGACGTGCTGGGTGGCGTCGCCGGCGGAGCGCTCTCCCCGGCGCCCTCGGGGGTCGGCGAGTGGTGGGGGCTCCACCTCCGGTCGTGGCACGAGACGGGCTTCGGCAGCCAGGTGCCGGCGCCGGCGTACGTCCTGTTCCTGGCGATCGCGGGCATCCCGTTCGGGCCGTCGCTGCTGATGTCCCTCCTCATGGCGCTGGCCGCGCCGTTCGGTCTCTGGGGCGCCTGGCGCTTCCTGCGCGTGCTCGGGCGGCTCGTGACGCCGTACGGCGCCCCGCGCTGGCTCCTGATGTGGGGCTCGGTGATGTGGGCCCTCGTGCCGCTCGTGGCCGGCGCCTGGGGCGGCGGCCGTTGGGGCGTCGTCGTCGCCGCCGCGATCCTCCCCTGGCTCGCGCAC
>NZ_SSXI01000061.1 GCF_004803405.1 Nocardioides sp.
ACCATGTCCCCGCGCGACAAGCGCACGGCCGCGGTGCCCGCGTCATCCAAGGCAGTCAGCCCCTGGATCTGCTCAGTCCACCCGATGATCACCGCAGGTCCCCCGACCAGCGCGCGCCGCCACACCACTTCAGACAACTGCTTCTCTTGTCTCTGACGGCCGGGCGGCCTTCCCGAAGAGGCCACGCGGTCCACGCGCGGCCGCCCCGCACCATCGGCCAACGGCCAGCCGCGCCAACTCCAACAACTCACGCGCCCCGCTCCCCCAGTTGCCATGCGTCTGATGCACGAATGATTCAGTAGACGAAAGATCGTAGCAAGAGAAGGTCACCCCGTAGCCATGAGAGAACCCGAATGAGACGCGGCAGTCAGCCCTCCGGCGCAGCTGACGACCGGGGGCAACCCTGGCAGTTGCTCTGAGTACCGAGGAGCTGGATGAACGCCAACCGTGGCTGACTAGTCGCGGTTGCCTCCTGATCGTTGGAACTGACCGTACGAGCGACTGATGGTCGTCTACGTACCCAGGACCACGCACTGTCCCTCAAGACCCAGCACGAGCGCACCTCGGACGTGACGCCGT
>NZ_SSXI01000052.1 GCF_004803405.1 Nocardioides sp.
ATCCGGCGAGCCGGCGAGGACGTCGCCGCCGGGGAGGTCGCCCTCCGCGCCGGCGCCCGGCTCGGACCTGCGCAGCTCGGCCTGCTCGCCGCCGTCGGCCGCCCCACCGTGTCGCTCCGACCTCGGCCCCGCATCGCCGTCATCTCCACCGGCGCGGAGCTCGTCGACCCCGCGAAGGGGCACACTCTGCGCCCCGAGGGGGCACGGTCTGCGGTGGGCGCCGTCGCCGACAGCAACACCGCGACCCTGGCCGCCGCGGCTCATGCGGCCGGCGCGGAGGTCAGCAGCTACGGCCCGGTCACCGACGATGCCGTGGCCTTCCGCGACGTGCTGGCCGCGGCGGCGGAGTCCACCGACCTCGTCGTCACCACCGGGGGCATCTCGGCGGGCGACCACGATGTGGTGAAGGCGGCGCTCCACGACGTCGAGGGCTTCTGGTTCGGGCCGGTCGCGATCAGGCCGGGACGCCCCCAGGGGGTCGGCACCGTCACCACCGCCGACCGGCGCCGCGTCCCGGTGGTCACGCTGCCCGGCACCCCAGTGGCGGCGTACTCCTCGTTCCTGCTCTTCGTGCTGCCCGCCCTGCGTGCGCTCGCCGGCGGGCCGCC
>NZ_SSXI01000244.1 GCF_004803405.1 Nocardioides sp.
CGGCAGCGCTGCCCGAGCCGACCACCCACGCCTGCACGCGGCCGGGCCCGACCACCTCGGGGTGCGCGGCACGGACCAGGTCGAGGACCGGGTCGTCGCCGTCGTACCGGACCATCCCCGCGAGACCGCAGGCGGCACCCGAGACGCTGAGCAGGGCCGCACCCGGGTAGGTCGCGGACCCGGCGCGGACGCCCACCACGCCGCGGGTGTACTTGTGGGCGTCGGGTACGGGCCTCGGCAGCAGCGCGGCGACGTCGGAGGGTTGGAGCGCCTCCAGCAGCGCCTCGGGGAGGTCGAGGCCGATGTCGACCAGGTGGATCGCTCCGCAGGCGGCCGCCGCCGGGTCGGCGAGGTGGCAGGGCTTGTGGGTCCCGAACGTGACGGTCAGGTCCGCGGTCACGTGCGGGCCCTCGAGCTCGCCGGTGTCGGCGTCGACCCCCGACGGCAGGTCGACGGCGACGACGGGGATGCCGGCGAGCGCATCGAGCACCGCGGCCGCGGCGGGACGCAGCCCGGGGCGGCCACCGATGCCGACGATCCCGTCGACCACGACGTCGTAGCCGCAGGTCGATGAGGCCGCGCGGCGACCGTCACCAGACCGGGTGACCTCCCGGTG
>NZ_SSXI01000293.1 GCF_004803405.1 Nocardioides sp.
CAGCAGAGCCGGGCGCGGCCGCGCTCCGGGTGGTGGCGGCTGCCTGGCAGGTCTCCCACCGCACCGGCCATGGCCTCGCCGACACTTTGGGCAGGGTGGCCGACGACCTGCGCGCCACCGAGCAGACCCGGCGGATCGTGGAGGGAGAGCTCTCCTCGGCCCGGGCCACCGCGCGCCTGCTCGCTGCGCTGCCGGTCGCCGCGCTGCTGGTGGGCAGCGGCGCCGGCGCGGATCCGTGGCGCTTCCTGGTCGGCCACCCCCTCGGTCTGGCCTGCCTCGTGGGCGGACTCGTCTGCGGCTACGCCGGCCTGGCCTGGATCGAGGCGCTCGCCCGGGACGTCGGAGGCGGACGATGACGGCGCTCCTCGCGGCAGTCTCCGCAGTCAGCGCAGCCCTGGCCGCGGCACTCCTGACCCCTCCGCGAAATGGGACTTCCTGGGTCGCGAGAAGGGAGAGTGCTCGGCCCGAGATGGGAGAGACTCCGCGTGGTCCCACGGACGAAGGACCGCTGCGTCGCTGGCGCGCGGTCTGGGCGCTGCTCGCCGGTGCCGGCGCAGGGGTGCTGGTCGGTGGCCCGCTGGCCGTCCCGGCCGGCCTCGCGGCGGCCGGCGTGGTG
>NZ_SSXI01000280.1 GCF_004803405.1 Nocardioides sp.
CGGCGCCGCGGTCGGCGGTCGCCGCGACGCGGGCGCCCTCGGCGGCGGCGGCCGCGAGCGTCGTACGGACGTGGAGGACGAGGGCCAGCTGGATCAGGCCGACGACGATGGGCAGCATCAGGACCAGAACCAGCGTGAAGTCGACGAGAGCGGAGCCGCGCTGGGTCCGGCGGCACCGGGTCATCTCACCGAGTCGAGGGCGGAGCTGAGGATGCTGGCCAGCTGCGGCTGCGCGATGGCCCACAACGCCATGCCGATGGTGATGGTCATGACCGTGACCAGCACCCAGCCAGGGATGTCACCGCGGTCATCGCGGTCGCGCCAGCGCTGGTGGAGTGAGCGGAGCGGGTCGAGCAGGTGCATGGTTGTTCCTTCCCGAGGAGGTTCGGTGCGTCAGTAGGTGAGGGTGAGGCCGACGAAGCCGGGCCAGAAGGCGAAGACGATGGTCACGGGCAGCACCAGGAACACCACGGGGACCATCATC
Source organism: Nocardioides sp. (assembly GCF_004803405.1). Taxonomy (GTDB): domain Bacteria; phylum Actinomycetota; class Actinomycetes; order Propionibacteriales; family Nocardioidaceae; genus Nocardioides; species Nocardioides vastitatis. Next base: position 485 of record NZ_SSXI01000280.1, read on the forward strand.
AGGATCTCTTTGCGCGAGGCTTGCTCGATGAGCTCGCGGCGGCCGGCTTCGCGCACGTCGGCGGCCTGGGCGTGGAGCACGTCGGCCAGTGGCGTGCCGCGCTCGACCGCGACCGCGACGCCATGCGCGAAGCGGGCGACGGCGGGG
>NZ_SSXI01000319.1 GCF_004803405.1 Nocardioides sp.
CTCGCGGGTGCGTGGCGGCCGGGCCCGGAGCGACTCGGTCTCGCGGACGCGCACGACGCCGTCGGGCCCCTCGACGACCGGCGCCATCCCGAGCTCGCGCAGGCGCTGGAGCAGCAGGTCGATCGGCACGGTCGACACCACCACCGTCGGCGCGATCCGCTGCAGGCCGAGCCCCTCGGCCTTGGGATGGCGGAGCAGCTCGGCGAGCGCTGCCTCGTCCTCGGACCGGATGAAGGAGGAGGCCACGCCGACGCGGAGCCGTCCGAAGGTCCGCACCGCGTCGTCGATGAGGTAGGTCAGGGGCTGCGGCACCGGGGTGCGGGAGACCGCGAGCAGGAACGCGTGCAGCTCGGCCGCCGTCCAGCCGGCATCGAGCCCGCGTCGGACCGAGCCGGCCGTGAAGCGGTAGACGGTCGCGGCGCCCTGAGACTCCACGTCGGCCACCTGCTGGATCCGGCGGGCGAGGTCGGGCTCGAGCGGGCCGGGGGCCACCGCGGTCAGGTCGGCCTGTAGCAGGACGTGGTCGACGGGAGGCGGGAGCAGTAGGGCCAGGACGGGCGCGGGGTCCTCGCCCTCGAGGAGCGCCCGGCTGTACGGCGCCAGGGCGTCCGCACCCGTCACCCCGAGCGCCGCGGCCTCGGCGACCGCCCAGGCGACGAGGTCGCGGCGGGT
>NZ_SSXI01000130.1 GCF_004803405.1 Nocardioides sp.
GCGGATAGGGACCGAACTGTCTCACGACGTTCTAAACCCAGCTCGCGTGCCGCTTTAATGGGCGAACAGCCCAACCCTTGGGACCTACTCCAGCCCCAGGATGCGACGAGCCGACATCGAGGTGCCAAACCATCCCGTCGATATGGACTCTTGGGGAAGATCAGCCTGTTATCCCCGGGGTACCTTTTATCCGTTGAGCGACCACGCTTCCACTCGCAGTGGCCGGATCACTAGTTCCGACTTTCGTCCCTGCTCGACATGTCTGTCTCACAGTCAAGCTCCCTTGTGCACTTACACTCGAAACCTGATTGCCAACCAGGCTGAGGGAACCTTTGAGCGCCTCCGTTACTCTTTAGGAGGCAACCGCCCCAGTTAAACTACCCATCAGGCACTGTCCCTGAACCAGATCATGGCCCTAGGTTAGACATCTAGTACGACCAGAGTGGTATTTCAACGTTGACTCCACAACCACTGGCGTGGCCGCTTCACAGTCTCCCACCTATCCTACACAAGCCGAACCAAACACCAATGCCAAACTATAGTAAAGGTCCCGGGGTCTTTCCGTCCTGCCGCGCGTAACGAGCATCTTTACTCGTAGTGCAATTTCGCCGAGTCCATGGTTGAGACAGCGCCCAAGTCGTTACTCCATTCGTGCAGGTCGGAACTTACCCGACAAGGAATTTCGC
>NZ_SSXI01000175.1 GCF_004803405.1 Nocardioides sp.
CGTCCTCGCCGCGGCGGGCCAGTGGACGACCGTGCTGACCGGCGGCCCCGGGACGGGCAAGACCACCGCGGTCGCCGGCCTGCTCGCACTGCTCACCGAGCACGAGGGGCCGCTGCGCATCGCCCTGACGGCGCCCACGGGCAAGGCGGCGGCGCGGCTCCAGGAGGCGGTCGAGGAGGTGCAGCAGCAGGACCGGTTCACCGACGACGACCGGGTCCGCCTGGCCGGCCTGTCCGCGTCGACCCTGCACCGCCTGCTCGGCTGGAGATCCGGCTCGCGCACCCGCTTCAAGCACCACCGCGGGAACCGTCTGCCCCACGACGTGATCGTGGTCGACGAGACCTCGATGGTGTCGCTGACGATGATGGCGCGGCTGCTGGAGGCGGTTCGCCCCGAGACCCGCCTGATCCTCGTCGGCGACCCCGACCAGCTCGCCTCGGTCGAGGCCGGCGCCGTGCTGTCGGACCTCGTGCGGGGACTCGCCGTCCGGGCACCGCAGGCCGTGGCTGCGTTGCGGACGAACCACCGGTTCGGCAGCACGATCGGCGAGCTGGCGCAGGCGCTGCGCGACGCCGACGCGGACCGGGTGGTCACGCTGCTGACCTCCGGCCGGGCGGACGCGAGCCTGGTCGACCCGACCGATCCGGCGGCGACCGCCGCGGTGCGGAAGCGGCTCACCGACCACGCCGTC
>NZ_SSXI01000332.1 GCF_004803405.1 Nocardioides sp.
GCTCGCGCAGCCGGCGGCGTGGAGCGTGCCGCTCGCGGGTGCGGTGATGGTGGCGGTCTCGCTGCTCACCTCGGGGCGGGAGCCGATCCACGCTCGCCGGTTCCTGGTGCGGCTGCACACGCCGGAGGTGCTGGGGTCGGGGCGGTGATGGCGGTCGGTTGTGGCGGGGTGTGCGTGCTGGGTCGGCTGGCGGGCTGGCGGGCTGGCGCCCGCGTCGGTTTACCAAGGTATGCAGCCGAACCGACGCTTCCCCGGGTGAGTACGCCACGGGAAGTGCGGATTCGGCTGCATACCTTGGTAAACCGCCACCCGACAGGCCCACATCAGCCCACCCCCAGCGCCCCCGCCCGCTCGACCACCAGGTCCACCACCGACGGGTGCGGCCCGATCACGTCGGCGATCACCGTCGCGCCGGCAGCCCGGGACTCCTCGCGGAGCCGGCGGTCGAAGTGCCCTGTCGCGAGGAGGTACGGCGAGACCGCGTCGCCCGGCTCCACCACATCGACCGGGCGCGAGCCGAGTCCGGCCAGGGTCGCCAGTCGCACAGGGCCGCCCCACGCCTGAGCCAGCATCGCGACGGCACCCTCGAGGTCGGTCATCGCCGCGGGATCGGTCGAGCCGGCGGCGACCATGACCACGGGCTGCCCCGCGTCCGCGCCGGACTCACGCAGCCGCTCCGCCAGGGCGGCCGTCAGCAGGGGGTCGGGGCCGAAGGGTCTCCCCAGCGC
>NZ_SSXI01000149.1 GCF_004803405.1 Nocardioides sp.
CGTCTCCCGGGCCGCGTCGACGGTGCGGATCTGGCCGACGCCCACCGCGAGCAACCAGACGAGACCGGCCGTGACCGCGAGCAGCGTCGGCAGGGCGAGCGCGAGCTCGGCCGTGACCGCGCCACGCTCGCGCCCGAGGCGGGTCGCGCGGCTCATCCGAGGCCGAGCAGGCCGAGGACGTGGTCGAACAGCGTCCTGATCAGGTTGTCGCCGAAGCCGCCGCTCAGCATCTTGTAGAGCAGGCCGGCGAATCCCGCACCGGCGGCGGTGGCCACGGCGTACTCCGCGGTCGTCACGCCACGGTCGTCGATCGCCCGCGCCGAGGTCGGGGTGGGTCTGGGCATGTCGTCTCCTTCGTCTGCGGCCGCCGGATGCGGCCCTCGGGACCGAGGGTGCGGGACAGCAGTGACATCGGGCTGCGGCCAGAAAGCCGCCTGTGGACAGGGATCGCCCGTCCACAGGGCACCCCGCCTCGGGTGGCTGGGAGCGTGACCCGGGTGACGGACGGGGCGGGCCGGCAGCTCGGGTGGGGTCAGCACGGGCGCTACACGATCGTCGACGCCAGGGAAGCCGCCAGCGGGACGATGCCGAGCAGGAGGAACGACGGCAGCAGGCAGACGCCGAGCGGTACGGCGGCGCGCACACCGACCGCCCGCGCCCGGTCCTCCACCTCCCCGCGGGCCCGCCGGGCAAGCTCGTCGGCGAGCCGCTCGACGGCGCTCACCACCGGCGCGCCGGT
>NZ_SSXI01000106.1 GCF_004803405.1 Nocardioides sp.
AGGCCGATGCCCAGGCTCGCTGACCAGCTCTCGGGTCCGCCGGAGGAGATCGCTCCCCGGCTGCTCGGCGCGGTCGTGCGCCACGGCGACGTCGCGATCCGGCTCACCGAGGTCGAGGCGTACGCCGGCACGGGTGACCCCGGGTCCCACGCCCATCGGGGCCGCGGCGTCCGCAATGCGACGATGTTCGGTCCCGCCGGCCGGCTCTACTGCTACCTGAGCCACGGCATCCACATCTGCGCGAACGTCACCGTGGGCGAGGAGCACGGCCCAGGCGCGGTGCTCATGCGAGCCGGCGAGGTGGTCGACGGCGTGGAGGTCGCACGTGAGCGCCGCGCCGGCGTGACCGACCGCGACCTGGCCCGCGGCCCGGGCCGCCTCGGCCGGGCACTCGGACTGGTGCTCGGCCACGACGGCACCGATCTCGAGACCGGCGTGATCCGGCTGGAGCTGCCCGCGCCCGGCGAGCTGCCGACCAGGTTCGTCACCGGGCCCAGGACCGGCCTGCGACTGGCCAGCGACCGGCACTGGCGGTACTGGCTACCGGGGGAGCCGACGGTGTCTCCGTACCGCCGTCATCCCCGTGCGGAGGGGCCTCCAGCACCGAGGTGACCCCCCGATTTGCAACCCGGGGGACACGTGTTGGTAATGTTCTCCACGTCGCAGCAGCACGCGGCAAGACTCCCTCGGCCGACAGGCAAACAGGGGGTTTGACGTGTGCGCGACACCAGGGTCACCAGCCCTCAAGGCCCGGCGGTCACGCCGAGTTGACGAGGGA
>NZ_SSXI01000216.1 GCF_004803405.1 Nocardioides sp.
CAACGGCGCGGGCGGAGACCCCGCACCGCCCGCCGCCGCGCCGACCGAGTCGGCCGCGCAGCAGGAGAGTGGCGGCGGGAGCACGGAGCAGCCGGCCGAGGAGGCGCCGTCCGCCGAGGAGCTGGAGGCCTTCGCAGAGAGCTACATCCGCACAGCCGATGCCGATCCCGCCGCCGGCTTCCGCATGCTCACGCCGAGCTATCAGCAGCGCAGCCCGGCGTACGCCGACTTCTGGGGACCGATGCACAACCCGCGGATCCTGGACATCGATGCCGATCCCGTGGCGATGACGGTCAGCTACACCTACCGATACGAGTTCCCGGGTGCGGGCAATCGCACCGAGCAGGTCACGCTCGAGCTGGTCCAGCAGGGCGGACGGCTGCTCATCGCCGACGCCCGCTAGCAGCGCTGGGCCCATTGAGGACAGCTGCCGCCACATCGCTGCCACGATGGGACGGGCATGGGTACCCTCACCGCGTGAGCCAGCAAGCCCCCCGGCTGGCGGAGCACGTGCGCGACCGCGGCCCGCTCCCAGCCGACCACGCAGCGCTCCTCCTGCTGCCGGTCGCGGAGTCGCTGGCGGCCGCCCACCTCACCACCGGAGCACATGGAGCCGTCTCGCCGTCGGCCGTTCTCCTGGCCGACGGCGCCAGCGCGAGCCTGCTGGAGGCGGGCGGCGTGGCCGCCGACCCTGCGTTCACCGCACCCGAGATCGTCGCGGGGGCGCGCCCGGACACCCGGGCCGACGTCTGGTCCCTCGCTGGAGTGCTGCTCCACGCCACGACCGGCCGGACGCCGTACGCCGACCCTGTGCGGCCGCGCGACGGTGGCTGGCTGCGGCCGATCATCGAGCTC
>NZ_SSXI01000191.1 GCF_004803405.1 Nocardioides sp.
CATCGCCCTGGTTCGGCTCGCGGCGATCGCGTGGTCCGCCCCGCTCGTCCTCGCGCCGCCGCTGTTCTCGCGGGACGGCTGGTCGTACGCGGCCCAGGGAATGCTCGCGCGCGTGGGCCTGTCTCCGTACGAGTGGGGGCCCGGCGCGCTGGCGCCGGACCCGTTCGGGCCGATGCCGGCCTGGCTCGCCGGTCCGCCGATCGTGCAGGCGGTGGACCCGATGTGGTGGGAGACCGCGACGCCGTACGGTCCGGTGCCGCTGTTCGCCGGAGCCCTCGCCGCCAACCTCACCGGCAACCCATGGCTGCTGGTGGTCGCGCACCGCGGGGTCGCACTGCTCGGGCTGGTGCTGCTGGCGTGGGCCGTGCCGCGACTGGCGGCGTGGACCGGCGTCAACCCGGCGCTCGCGTCCGCCCTGGTGCTGATCTCTCCGCTGATGGTCGCCAACGGCGTGGCCGGCCTGCACAACGACCTGCTGATGGCCGGGCTGATGGCAGCGGCGCTGGTGGTCGCGGCCGAGCGCGGCTGGGCGTGGGGCGCTGCGCTCGCCGGCCTGGCAGCAGCGGTGAAGGTCCCCGGCGGGCTGGTGTGCGTCGGCATCGCGCTGGTGTCGCTGCCGGCCGGCGCGGCGGTCCTCGCTCGGTTCCGGCGGCTGGCCGCGATCGGGGCGGTGTCCCTCGGGACCCTGTTCGGCCTGGGGGTGGCCAGCGGCCTCGGGAACGGCTGGCTGCACGCACTGACCGTCCCCGGCGAGGTGAACACGCCGCTGTCCGCGACCACGCTGGTCGGTGGGGTCCTCGACTGGGTGGTCGCGATCGCCGGCGTCGGAGCCGAGCCCGCGCTGTTCCGCGACCTGGTGCGCGCGGCCGGCCTGCTCGCGGCGTTCGCGGTGG
>NZ_SSXI01000237.1 GCF_004803405.1 Nocardioides sp.
ACACCGCCAGCGCAGCCAGTGCCGGCCCGATCGCAGCGTCGGGCGAGCCTTCCGCCAGCGCCGCGCGCGCCCGAGCGAGCGCCGACTCGGCATGGAGGCCGGCACTCGGGTACCGCTGCAGGATCGCCGAGAGGGACTCCGCCGCGGACCTCACCGCCGCGGCGTCGCCCGCCGCGTCAGCGATCTCCGCCAGCGCGACGAGCAGCGGCACCAGCCGCAGATCGCCGAACGGCGGGCGTTCCTTCCACGGGATGTCCGAGGGATGCTCGATCTCGCTGCGGATCATGGCCGCCGCCGCGACGGCGTCCCCCTGGGCGAGGCGCACGAGCGCCAGCCCGGGCTGGGGCGACCAGGCCCGATCGTGCGCCTCGAGGTACGCCTCCTCCGCACCGATCAGGTCGCCGCGCCGCAGCCGGATGTTGCCCAGCTCGACCAGCGGCCATCCGAACTCCCGGCGCATCCAGGGCCGCAGCTCCACGCACGCGGCGAGCGCCTCCTGCTCGGCCTCCTCCGCGGGCCCCGAGATCCGGAGCAGCTCCGCGCGGTGGACGCGGCAGCGACCGTGCGTCCCCCCGAACGCCGGGCCGTGCCGCCAGCGCTCCATCACCTCGGTCCACTCGCGGGCCCGTTCGTGGTCGCCGAGCCAGAGCGCCGCGCAGATCAGCTCGCAGTAGACGTTGCCCGTCGTGAGCGGGTCGAGCTCGCCTGCCGCGAGGTCGACGGCGACCTCGTCGAGCATCGCGATCCCGCGATCGACCTCGCCCGCGTGGATCGTGAGCCGGGCGACGGCGACGCGGCCGAGCGCACGGGCCGGGTCGACGCCGAAGGCCGTCCCGAGCTCGACGGCCTCCAAAGCCGGCGCCATCGCGGCGGCCGGGTCTCCGGAGAGGAACCGCTC
>NZ_SSXI01000046.1 GCF_004803405.1 Nocardioides sp.
TACGGCTCCAACTGGGGCCATTTCAGACTGGCACACTCACTCTGGCGGTTGGACTCATCGAGGCGGCTGCCTTTCGCTCGTGACGCGGGCTTGGGGGGAGAGGTGGACAGCTTGGAAGGTGGCGTCGTGCCACCGTCCTGCCCTACCCGGTCGGCGGTCTGCGAGTTGGGAGGGTGATGGGTCAGGCCTGGCGCATTACCGCACGGCCGACTCCGAGAGGGCCGACTCCAAGTCGCTGACCTGGCGCCGGATTGCGGTCCATCCGTGAGTGGCGCGCCTGTCCACTTACGCACCATCCGAGAGAGTGAGGTGCGTGATGATCGCCAGCCTCGCGCGCTTCATCGGAACCCCGCTATGAGCGCGGTGATGGTGAGCACCGCCCCGAGGTCGGCACCCATGAGCAGGTACAGGATGCGGGCTGAGTAGGTCATGGGGGTCCCCCCTTCCTTAGCGGCTCAACAGAGGTGACCCTCACCTCTCCGACGTGCTCACTGCCCCCATGGAGGATCAGATGGCCGGCCCGCTCGGCGAGCGCCATTGCGGTGGCGCGGCCGATCCCGGTGGTGGCTCCGGTCAGCACGATGGTCGGGTTGTGTTTGTCGTCAGGTTGGTTGAAGGCCCGGCGGTCGTGTGTGGGCATGGTTGGGTCCTCATCGTGTTGAGTTCCTCAGCGCGTTGCTGATCGCCACCAGTCTCAGGTTGACCAGGTGCCGGTCGCATCCGTGGAGGCCCCAGCCTGCCGCGCACCTCGGGACTCGTCCAGGCAAGCTGGCCGGGCGTGATGTTCCGAGGTGCGCTCGTGCTGGTTTTGCGGGGACAGTGCGTGGTCCTGCGTACCTAGATGTGATGCCCAGGCACGTTGGTCGAGATCCTGCGACGACACGGTCTGATCTGTAGATG
>NZ_SSXI01000075.1 GCF_004803405.1 Nocardioides sp.
AGCCGGAGCCGGGCGGCGAGGGCGGCGCAGGTCGCGGACCGCAGCCCCTGTGCGGCATGCGCGCGGTCGCGGCTCTTGCGATACATCCGGCCGCGGCTGCGTGTGGTCTCGACGGCCCGTACGACGACCGGCAGCGGCTCGGTGGAGAGCGGCCCGAGACGGCGGAACCGCCACAGGACCAGCCCGATGCCCGCTAGGGCCACCATCCACAGCGCGGGACCGATCCAGTCGGGCAGCAGCGACTCGAGGGTGACCGCCTCATCGGCATCGGCGTCGGTCGGGTCGGGGACGTACCAGACGAGCCGCCTGTCGTTGCCGAGCAGCCGCAGCGCCACCGCCGCGTTGTCGGCGCGGAGCACCTGGTCGTTGCTCAGCGCCTGACCGGCCCCGAACAGGACCACGTCGGCGTCGCGGTCGGCGACCGCGACCGACCCGCCACCGGCCGGGAAGCACCCGGTGCCGACGTAGGCCGTGGCGTCGTCGACCTCGATCGACAGACCCTCGAGCGCGATCCCGGCGAGCGGCCGGTCGCATGCCGCGTCGACCTCGTCGGCGGAGACCGGCATCGTCGTCTGGTCCCTGTCGATCTCCTGCACCAGGGGGTAGGGGGGATCCACCAGCACCAGCCGGCCGGGTGCGGCGTGGTCGCGAAGCCGCTCGAGCATGCCCGGGGAGAGGTAGTGGGTGCTGGTGACCACCACCGTGGTGCGCCGGGCGACCCTGGTCTCCTCCAGCTCGGCGGCCGACCGCACGACGCTGACATCGACACCCTCGTCGTCGAGCACCCGCGCGAGGGCCTGCGCACCCTCGGGCCCCGGGTTCCCCGGGTCGAGAGGGCCCGAGTACTCCTGGCCACCGCCGGTGGTCCAGATCGCGGCGCCCAGCGCGAGGCCCAGCGCCAGGGCGCCCAGCGCCCAGCCGCGAGT
>NZ_SSXI01000236.1 GCF_004803405.1 Nocardioides sp.
AGCCGCCCGCCGGCCCAACGCCCTCGGCGTCGGGTGCGTGCGGCGGGCCGCCCAGCCACGGGTGGGTGGGGCCGCCGGGCTTGATCGCGTCCTTGGCGACGAAGATCGCGACCAGGATCCCGCCGAGGACGATCACCGGCCACGGGAACCCCTGTCCGCCGAACGCGTCGCCGAGGATCGACGCCGCCGCGATCACGCCCGCGATGATCAGCGCGACCGAGCGGACGCCGTCCTCGAGCCGGATCACGGCGCGGTCGGTGTCCTCCTCGGGCAGGATCAGCCAGGCCACGCCGTACAGCACCAGGCCGCCGCCGCCGAAGAAGGTGAGGATCACGAAGGCGACCCGCAGCAGCAGCGGGTCGATGTCCAGGTGGCGAGCGAGCCCACCGGCGACACCGGCCACCTTGCGGTCCGTGCGGCTGCGGCGGATGCGGGCCAGGTCGCGGACCTCGTCGCGGGTCACCCGGGGTCCGGTGGCGCCGGGCTCGCGGCCGTCGCCGGGTCCGGTGGGTCCTGGTTCGCTGTCCGCCGGCCCCATCGGGCCTCCGGGAGCGTGGGGTGAGCTCATGCCCTCCAGCCTGCTGTGTGAGGTCCCCCCGCACCATCGGGGACAGCCCTGATCCTCGCGCACCGGGCAGGGCGCGGAGTCAGGGTAGGGCCAGGGTGCTTCCCGCTGCTCCGTGGACCGGCCCTGTGTGACGATGGATGCACCATGACCTCACCCCACCTGACGGTCGCTGCGGCCACCCCCGGGACCCCTGCTCCCCGGGATGTGCGACGCGCCTACCGCGACCTGCGCGAGCCGGTGCTCGGCGGCGTCGCCGGCGGGCTCGCCGCGCACCTCGGGGTGTCCGTGCTGATGGTCCGCGTCGCGTTCGTGATCGCCACGGTCGTCGGCGGCGCCGGCATCGCCGCCTATGCCGCACTGTGGGCACTGATGCCGGCCGG
>NZ_SSXI01000228.1 GCF_004803405.1 Nocardioides sp.
CGCCGCCTGACCCGGCGGCATCCGCGGCCGCGGCACCCGCGGCGCGTCCGCTGCCGCCTGCGCCGTCCGACGAGCACATCAGCTTCCAGTCGGTGCTGATGAGCGAGGTCGAGGCGGACGTGGAGGACTTCGAGCCGCTCCCGATCGTGGACCGCGCGGAGCAGGTGATGGAGGACAGCCCGCAGGAGCAGGTGCGCGGCGTGTACTGCAAGAACCGCCACTTCAACGACCCTCGGGTCCTGTTCTGCGCCGTGTGCGGCATCAACATGGTGCAGCAGACCCCGGTCCTGGTGGACGGCGTCCGGCCGCCACTGGGCGTGATCGTGCTCGACGACGGATCCGTCTTCCAGCTCGACACCCCCTACCTGCTGGGGCGCGACCCGAGCAGCGACCAGCGGGTCACCTCCGGCGAGTTCCGGCCGCTGCCGATCATCGACCAGTCCAACCAGGTCTCCCGGGTGCACGCCCGGCTGGAGCTGCGCGGGTGGGACGTCGTGCTGTTCGACAACAACTCCACCAACGGGACCTTCGTCCATGTGCCGAGGACCCAGGACTGGGTCCGGATGCCTCCGGGCAGTGAACAGGTGCTGGTCCAGGGCACCCGGGTCCGGATCGGCCACCGCACGCTGGCGTTCAACACGCACGCGGGCAGCAACAGCTGATCACAGGGGTCACACCACCCGGCCGGTTCGTGCACTTATCGGCCGTTGCAACGGCCGATAAGTGCGGGAATCGCCGGTGAACCGGTGATTCCTGCGCCACAGCCTCACGCCGGCTCCGACACCACCCCAAGCTCGACTGCGGAGTAGTCGATCGGCGCGGCGTCGAGCTCGGCGCGCACCCGGACCCCGCTCGCCCCGGCCACCGAGAACCCCGCGAGCTCGATGGGTACGGCGGCCAGCGGGTCGTGCTCGCCGCCGGGCTCCGAGAACCGGACGCCCCGTGCGGCGAGGGCGCTCCGGGCCGCG
>NZ_SSXI01000274.1 GCF_004803405.1 Nocardioides sp.
AGAACCAGCTATCACGGAGTTTGATTGGCCTTTCACCCCTATCCACAGGTCATCCCCTCCATTTTCAACTGAAGTGGGTTCGGTCCTCCACGCCGTCTTACCGGCGCTTCAACCTGCCCATGGATAGATCACTCCGCTTCGGGTCTTGATCGTGCGACTCAACCGCCCTATTAGGACTCGCTTTCGCTACGGCTTCCCCACACGGGTTAACCTCGCCACACAACGCAAACTCGCAGGCTCATTCTTCAAAAGGCACGCTGTCACCCACACAAGGTGAGCTCCAACGGATTGTAGGCACATGGTTTCAGGTACTATTTCACTCCCCGCCAGGGGTACTTTTCACCTTTCCCTCACGGTACTGGTCCGCTATCGGTCATCGAGGAGTATTTAGGCTTAACGGGTGGTCCCGCCAGATTCACACACCATTCCAGGAGTGGCGTGTTACTTGGGAGGTGTCGAACACAGCCGCACATTGTCGTCTACGGGGCTATCACCCGCTCCGGCACCGCTTTCCAACGGACTTCGACCTCACATACGGTTTCTGACTGTGCGCCACACCGGCAGATGCAGCAACGACACTCCCACGACCCCCACTCCGCAACCCCTGCCGGGTATCACACGAAGTAGGTTTAGCCTCATCCGATTTCGCTCGCCACTACTCTCGGAATCACGGTTGTTTTCTCTTCCTGTGGGTACTGAGATGTTTCACTTCCCCACGTTCCCTCCACACACCCTATTTCATTCAGGTGCAGGTAACTGGACATAACTCCAGCTGGGTTTCCCCATTCGGACATCCCCGGATCAACGCTCGGTTGCCAACTCCCCAGGGCATTTCGCAGGCTCCCACGTCCTTCATCGGCTCTCGATGCCAAGGCATCCACCATGTGCCCTTAATAACTTGCCCACAACAAACCACCAACACACACAACAAAACCCCCGAACAAACCCCTCTGATGAGGAACCTCGCTCGAGACACCGTCGTGAAGCATCAACAGCCC
>NZ_SSXI01000259.1 GCF_004803405.1 Nocardioides sp.
ATCGTGGCGCTCCTCCTGCGCGAGCGCACGGGCGAGCCAGGCGCCGGCGCGGACCAGGCCGTTCGGACGGTCTCGGTACGACGCCGCCTGCTCCCAGAGGACGACGCGGTCCTCTCCGCGGGCCAGCCGGCCGGCGAGGGTGAGCGCGACCGGTGCCTCGTCGGCGTGCTGGCCGTGCAGGGCCTCGGCGACGAGGCGGGCCTCGCGGGCGAGGCCGCGGTAGTCGCCGAGCATGTCGCGGGCCCGGACGGTCGCCAGGCGTGCGCGCAGCTCGAACCAGGAGCGCTGCTGCTGCCGGAACATGGATCTGGCCTCGCGCGCCGCCGCGAGGGCCTGCTCCGGATCTCCGGCGGCCTGGAGGGCGGTCGCTCTGAGGAAGTGCAGCTCGGCCTCCTCGGTCGCCGGAATCCCCTCTCCGTCGGCGAACCGCTCCAGGAGAGAGACGGCCTCGTCGGCCAGCCCCGCGGCGAGGTAGGCGGCGGCGCGGAGGGCGACCCCGTCGTACCTCATCGGGTGGCCCGCCGCCTGGTAGGCCTCGGCCGCCTCGGCGTAGCGCCGGAGCCCGGTGGCCAGGTCGCCGCGCGCGACTGCGATCTCGGCGATGTTCTCGACCGCGGTGAGCCGTTCCAGGGTCGCGTCGCACGAACGCAACAGCTGCTCGGCCCGGAGGACCTCGCGCTCGGCCTCGTCGACCTGCCCGAGACGCAGATCCAGGTAGCCCAGCCAGATGCGGGTCCGTGCCTCCCACACGACGTTCCCTGCTCGGGCGATGGCGTCCCGCGCCGCCCGCATGACCGGGACCGCCTCCTCGTACCGTCCGAGGACGACGAGCACGCCCGCCTGACGCATCTGGACCTTGGCCGCCGTCTCACCGGTCGCGCCGTCGAGTGCTCGCTCGAGCTGGGCGAGTCCGGCCCGGGTGCGGCCGACGTAGGCGAGGGTTGCCCCGTAGGTCGCGCGCACGTCACGCTCCCGGTCCGGCCGGGCGGCGGCTCGCGCCGCG
>NZ_SSXI01000224.1 GCF_004803405.1 Nocardioides sp.
CTGGTCCCCGGCGCCGACAAGTCGGCCGCCCGGATCCGCGAGCTGCGCGCGCAGCTGGAGCGGATCCGCGACCAGGTCGGCCTGGAGCCGGCGCTGACCCGGGACTCGGCCGTCGACAAGCTCGCCGGGCTGATGGCGCGGCTGCAGGAGGTGACGGCCCGCGCCGAGCGCGGTGCCGACGTCGGCGGTCTGCTCGGCCCGCTGGAGGTCGAGGCGACCACCTTCGAGCGGGACCTGATCGTCGGCAACGCCCGCCGCCGCGACGCGCGGGGCCAGGTCATCTCGGCGCGCGAGCTGCGCGCGGACCTCGAGCAGCGCGAGACGGCGCTCGAGAAGCTGGCCGCCACCTGCGTGATGACCGTCGACCCGGCACCGCGCTACGCCGTCCCCGACGTCGAGGCGCTCGGACCGGTCCCGGTCACGACCGACGCGATCGGGCCGTACCTGAAGAAGCTGGACCGGGTGTCCCAGGCACTCGAGATCGCCCAGCACGCGTACGCCGACGCGCTGGCCGAGCACGAGCAGCTGGTCGGGCTCCTCGACGCACACGTGGCCAAGGCCCGGGCGGTGGGCGTGGCGGGTCATCCCGACCTCGTGGAAAGCGAGCGGGCCGCGCGCGCCGTGCTCGACCGGCGTCCCACGCCGATGGCGGTGGCCCGGCAGCTCGTGTCGACGTACCAGACCTGGCTAGCGAAGGAGACGCGACCATGAGCACTGCGACGGGGACCTGCACGCAGCCCGGCTGCACGGGCAGCATCGTCGACGGCTACTGCGACGTGTGCGGCATGCCCGGCGAGGGCGGCCACTCCACCCACGCCGCCGGGGGAGGGGCCGCCGTGAGCGCACCGGCCCCGTCGGTCCCGGTCGGCCGGGTGATGCCGAGCAACGGCGACCCGTGCGAGCAGCCGGGCTGCGCCGGCCGGATCCTCGACGGCTACTGCGATGTCTGCGGCACGCCCGCCGTGCCCCGGGCTCGGGTCGCCGAGGCATCGGCTCTGGCCTCGGC
>NZ_SSXI01000092.1 GCF_004803405.1 Nocardioides sp.
CGGGCAGCTCACCGCGGCGGAGCTCCTGACCGCGGCCACCGCGCATGCCGGCCTCGGGTTCGCCGATGCCGGCGAGATCGCCGTGGGCCGACGCGCCGACCTGGTCACGGTCGACACCCACACCCCGCGCACCGCCGGGACCGGGGCCGACGAGCACACCGCCGTGTTCGCCGCCACGGCCGCCGACGTGCGCCACGTCATCGTCGACGGCCGAGTGGTGTTCGACGGCGACCACGCCGCCGTGGGACGGCAGCTCGACGAGACCATCGGCAGACTGTGGCGATGACCGGCACCCTGATCACCAACATCGGCGAGCTCGTCACCAACGACCCCGCAGCCGACGACCTGCTCGGGCTGCGCACCGACGCCGCCCTGGTGATGGCGGACGGAGTGGTCGCCTGGGTCGGCGACGCAGCGGACGCGCCGGAGGCCGACCGGGTCGTCGACGCCGGCGGTCGCGCGGTGCTCCCCGGCTTCGTGGACAGTCACAGCCACCTGGTGTTCGCGGGCGACCGCGCCGCGGAGTTCGGCGCCCGGATGGCGGGCCAGTCCTACGCCGCGGGCGGCATCCGCACCACGGTCGCGGCCACCCGGGCCGCCACCGACGCCGAGCTGGCCGACCAGGTGGCGCGGCTGGTCGGCGAGATGCGCGGCCAGGGGACCACGACGGTCGAGATCAAGTCCGGGTACGGCCTGACCGTCGAGGACGAGGCCCGCTCGCTGCGGGTGGCGCGCCGGTTCACCGACGACACCACCTTCCTCGGCGCGCACGTCGTTCCTCCCGAGTACGACGACGACCCGGCCGGTTACGTCGCGCTGGTCACCGGGCCGATGCTCGCGGCGGCGGCCCCGCACGCCCGCTGGATCGACGCGTTCTGCGAGACGGGGGCCTTCGACGACGACCAGGCCCGGGCGGTGCTGTCCGCGGGCGCCGAAGCCGGCCTGCCCGGCCGGCTGCACGCCAACCAGCTCGGACCCGGCCCGGGCGTGCGACTGGCCGCGGAGCTCGGCCTG
>NZ_SSXI01000138.1 GCF_004803405.1 Nocardioides sp.
GTCACTCGTCCGTTCGGTCATCAGCTGATGACGTGCCCGGTGGCAGTGACTAGTCACCAGGGGTCGGTTCGGACTAGGACCGCGCGGGACCCAGGTCCTGTATTCGGCCCGGACAGGGGCCCGATTGGTCCCGGTTCCACCGCGCCCGCCGACAACCACGCGCAACCTCGTCCTTGTGAACGCGAACACCGCCACCCAGGCCCTCGACACCGACGAGCTGATCACCAGCCACATGCCGCTGGTCGGCCACCTCGTCCGCGAGACGATGAGCCGGGTGCCCACCCACGTGAACCGCGACGACCTCACCTCCGCAGGCCTCACCGCCCTCGTCCTCGCCGCCCGCGCCTTCGACCCCGACCGCGGCGTGCCCTTCGACCGCTACGCCGCCACCCGGATCCGCGGCGCCCTCCTCGACGAGCTCCGCTCCGTCGACTGGGCCTCCCGCTCGGTCCGCCGCCGCGCCCGCGACCTCACCGAGACCCGCAACCGCCTCGCCGGCGCCCTCGGCCGCACCCCCACCCCCGCCGAGGTCGCCCACGCAGCCGGCCTGACCCGCGACGAGGTCGCCGCCAACGACGACGACGTCTCCCGCGCACAGGTGCTGTCCCTGCACGGCTCCACCACCGCCACCATCGACGACCTGGTCCCCACCCGCGCCCCCTCACCAGAAGACATGGTCGAGCACGCCGAACGCCTCACCTACCTGCGCGAGGCCATCGAGCTGCTCCCCGAACGACTCCGCATCGTGGTCGAGGGCTACTTCTTCGCCGAACGCCCCATGGCCGACATCGCCGCCGAGCTCGGCGTCACCGACTCACGCATCTCCCAGATGCGCGCCGAAGCCCTCACCCTGCTCAAGGACGCACTCAACCACTCCCTCGAGCCCACCCTGGTCACCAAGACCGGCAAGACCGACGGCGTGGCCCAACGCCGCCGCGAGACCTACTGCGCAGCCGTCGCCACCCGCCACGCCAACGGCATCCGCCGCGGCACCCGCCGCCCACTCAACGCAGTCAGCTGA
>NZ_SSXI01000035.1 GCF_004803405.1 Nocardioides sp.
CCGAGAGCGGCAACATCGCACACCTCAACCCCAAAGGCATCAGCGTCAGCTGACTGCCTTCCAGGCAACCGGCCCCGGCGCTTTCACTCCCTTGCCGGGGCCGGTTGCCGTTTCAGCCGGTGTTCTGGAGACCCGCGGCCACGCCGCTCACGCTGAGCTGGAGCAGACGCTCGGGCAGCCCCTCGGGCATCGGCGGTGCCACCGGGTCGGACGAGCGGAGCTGCCGGAGCGCTCGCAACCCCAGGTACGACAAGGCGTCGACGTACGGGCCGCGCAGGTCGATACCCTGCCGCAGCACCCGTCGGCGCTCGAGCAGCTGATCCTGCTCGGTCACCTCGAGCACCGCGGCGACGGTCCGCTCGTACTCGGCGACCACCCGCTCGGTCAGGTCGTCCCGCCCGCCCAGCTCCAGGAAGCGACGCATCAGGCGCGGGTCGGCCTTGGCGAGAGCCATCTCGGCGTTGTCGAGGACGACACGGAACAGCGGCCAGTGGTCACGGGCCTCGCGGAGCAGAGCGGGGTCGGGCTCGGCCCGCAGCGCCGTGCCGAGGCCGAACCACCCCGGCAGGTTCACCCGCGCCTGCGACCAGGCGAACACCCACGGGATGGCGCGCAGGTCCGACAGCCGCGACGCGGTGCCCGCCTGCCGTCGGGCCGGTCGGGAGCCGAGGCGCAGCCCCTCGATCTCGGCCAGCGGCGTCACCTGCGCGAACCACTCGGGGAACCCCTCGACCTCCACGAGCTCGCGGTACGCCGCCTTCGCGGCCGAGCCGAGGCGGCCCGCCAGGTCGTCGTACTGCTCGGCGATCGCTGCCGCGCGTGAGACCGACGAGCTCGTCGACGCCGTGAGGGTCGCCGCACCCACCTGCTCGAGGTGGCGGACCGCGATCGCGCGGTTGCCGTAGCGGGCGAAGACCACCTCGCCCTGCTCGGTCAGCTTCAAGACCCCTGCCACGGAGCCGGCTGCCTGGCTGAGCACCGCCCGGTGGGCCGGTCCCCCGCCGCGTCCGAGGGCGCCGCCGCGG
>NZ_SSXI01000003.1 GCF_004803405.1 Nocardioides sp.
AAGTGCTCAGGCGCGAGCGGCGTGCACGTCCGGGCGCCCCGCCGGCTGGTCGGTTGCCCGGCGCAGCGCCCCGTCGATCAACTGGTAGAGCTCCTCGCTGACGAGGGCGCGGCGCTCGAGAGGCAGGTAGTGGCCGGCATCGGGCGCGATCACCAGCCGCGCACCGCGGATGCCACGGGCGAGCGTGGCCGCATGGGCGGGCGGGGTGAGCAGGTCGCGGCTGCCGACGAGTACGACGGTCGGCACGTCGTCGAAGGCGCTCAGGTTGCCAACCCGGTCGTGCCGCATCATGTCCTTGAAGAAGCCGGACATGGTCTCGGGCCAGGCGTGGATGAGCTGGTCGACGACGTGACCGACGTCGCGCGGCCGCTGGGGACGGCCGAAGAGGAAGCGCCTGACGATCTGCCGCTCGACGACCGGGAAGCGCTCCCGCCTCGACCGGCTGAGCACGCGCGCCCGGGTCGCCAGCAGGAACGGGAGCCGGTCGCGAAGGATGGCGCCCATCTCGGGCAGGCCCAGCGTCACCTTGTAGAGCTCGCCGCAAGAGGTGTTGACCAGAGCGAGTCCGACGATGCGGGGCAGCAGGTCGGGCCGCTCCTCGGGGATGCAGGTGATCACCATGCCGCCGACGGAGTGGCCGGCTACGACCAGCGGACCGGCGGGGGCGAAGTTGTCGACGACCAGCCCGAGGTCACGCGTCAGGTGAGGGATCGTGCAGGCGTCCTCAGGTGCCCGCTCCGAGCGCCCGTGGCCGCGGTGGTCCCAGGTGATCAGCCGGATGTCGTGGCCGTAGCGCTCCAGCAGGTCGTGGACTTGGTAGTGCCAGTCGGATTCCTCGGCGGTCCAGCAGTGCGAGAGCAGCACCGTGAGCGGGGCGTTCTCGCGGCCGCGGACGGTCACGTGGATGCGGAGACGGTCCGCGCTGATGACGGTGTGCGTGGTCAATGCTGCTCCTCGACGTAGGTGCCGACGGTGCACGATGCCAGGTCCGTACGACGCCTCCGACGGCGCGCCGCACACCACGCCCCCTCGCGCCGCACACCGCGCCCCCTCGTGCGGCACACCGCGCCCCCTCGT
>NZ_SSXI01000172.1 GCF_004803405.1 Nocardioides sp.
GACGGCCGGCGAGGAGCCCCTCGTCCACCAGCCGCTGGTAGGCGTCCACGACCACACCGCGGGAGACGCCCAGCTGCTCGGCCAGGACGCGGGTGGACGGCAGGGGCGCGCCGACCGCGAGCCGTCCGTCGGCGATCGCCTCGCGGACCGCGCCGCTGAGCCAGGTGGCCATCCCGCTGGTGGGGGCGTCGGCCGGGTCGAGCTGGAGGAAGTCGGTCCCGGTCAAATGGTCCTCCACTTCGGGACAGGATTGGCTCTGTCGTGAGTACCAATCCTGCGGGAGATTCGCAGCCATGACCAGTGCGACGGCGACGCTCGCCTCTCCCGTCCGCCCGGTCTCGCGGGTTCGCGGCACCACGCTCGCGGCTCTCGGCATGGCGTGCGTGGGGAGCAGCGTGGCCGTGTCCGCGACGATCGTCGACGCACCTTTGTTCACGCTCCAGGCCGTCCGCTACGCGATCGCGGCCCTCATCCTGCTCGTCACGTTCCGGCTGACCGGCCGCCGCGTCCCCCGGCCGCGCGGGACCGAGTGGCTCTGGCTCGCCGCGGTCTCCGTCACCGGCCTGGTCATCTTCAACGTGGCCGTCGTCCGCGGGGTCGACCACGCCGAGCCCGCCGTGATCGGTGTCGCGGTGGCCGCCGTGCCCGTCCTCCTGGCGATCGTGCCGGCCCTCGTCCGACGGCGGCGCCCCCCGGTCCTGCTCGCCGTCGGAGCGCTGGTCGTGACGGCGGGCGCCGTGCTCGTCCAGGGCACCGGGCGGACCGACGCGGCGGGCGTCGGATACGCGATGCTCGCCCTCGCCTGCGAGGCGGGGTTCACCCTCTGCGCACTGCCGGTGCTCCTTCGGCTCGGACCGGCCGGGGTGTCCTTCCACAGCGTCTGGATGGCCGCCGCCGGTCTCGCCGTCCTCGGCATCGGGACCGAGGGAGCCCGCGCCGCCGGCGAGCTGGACCTCTCTGACGCGGTGGCGGCACTGTGGCTCGCGGTCGTGGTCACCGCCGTCGCGTTCCTGCTGTGGTACGCCGCCGTCGGGGCCATCGGCGCGGGGCGCGCCGGCCTTTTCACCGGGGTGGTCCCGAT
>NZ_SSXI01000305.1 GCF_004803405.1 Nocardioides sp.
CACCGCGGTCGCGGCGAGCACAGCGTCGCAGCCGAGCTCCATCGCCAGTGCCGCGTCGCTGGCGGTCCCGACGCCGGCGTCGAGGACGACCGGGACGTCGACGGCCGCACGGACCGCCTCGATCGCGTGCGGGTTGAGCACGCCGAGGCCGGAGCCGATCGGCGAGCCCAGCGGCATCACGGCGACGCAGCCTGCGTCGACCAGCCGGCGTGCGACGACCGGGTCGTCGGTCGAGTAGGGCAGCACCGTGAAGCCGCGCCGCACCAGCTGCTGCGCGGCGTCGAGCAGCTCGACCACGTCGGGAAGGAGGGAGCTCTCGTCGCCGATCACCTCGAGCTTGACCCACGCCGTCCCGAGCGCCTCGCGCGCCAGCTCGGCGGTCAGCACCGCCTCCCGGGCGGAGAGGCACCCGGCGGTGTTCGGCAGCACCCTGACGCCGGCGGCTCTCAGGGCGGCCAGGACGCCGCCCTCGGCGACCGAGGAGACCCGGCGCATCGAGACGGTGACCAGCGCCGGCTCGGCAGCCGTGAGCACCGGCCCGAGGAGGGACAGGTGGGGCAGGCCGCCGGTGCCGAGGAACAGCCGGGACGGCAGCACCTCGTCGGCGATCGTCAGCGCGTCCTTCATCCGCCCTGCACCGCCGTCACGACCTCGACGACGTCGCCGTCGGCCAGCGGCCACCGCGGCCAGTCGTCCCGCGGCACCACCTCCTCGTTGACAGCGACGGCCACGCCGTGGGGTCGCGGGTCGTGGAGGCGAAGGGCGAGCAGGTCGGCGACGGTGTCGGCGTCGACCGCCAGCGCCTCACCGTTGAACGTGATCGTCATCGTGATCCTCTCGCTTCGGGGGCTTCGTGGCTGTCGGGGGCTTCGTGGGTGTCGGGGGATCCGGCGAGTGCCGGGGCGAGGAGCCGGCGCGGGTCCACCGCGGGATCGACCACCCCGCTCTCGAGGTGGTCGGCGACGAGCGCCGCCGTCAGGGGCGCCAGCAGGACGCCGTGCCGGTAGTGCCCGGCCGCCAGCAGCACGCCGTCCACACCGGACGGTCCGACGAGCGGCAGGCCGTCGGCGGTGGCCGGGCG
>NZ_SSXI01000210.1 GCF_004803405.1 Nocardioides sp.
AGGGGCGCTCAACCCCCACCGCGTCGCCGACGCGCTGCGGGCGGCCGGTCGACCGGTCGGCGACGCCACGGTGCTCGCCGTCTACGAGCAGCTCCGCCGGGACATCGTCGGCGCGGGCCCGCTCGAGCCGCTGCTGCGGCTGCCGGACGTCACCGACGTGCTGGTCAACGGGCCGGGGCCGGTGCGGATCGACCGGGGCAGCGGCCTCGAGCGGACCGACGTGGTGCTCGGCTCGGAGGATGCGTGCCGACGTCTCGCGCAGCGGCTGGTCGCCAGCGGTGGCCGGCGCCTGGACGATGCCGCTCCCTTTGCCGACGTGCGGCTGCCGGACGGGACCCGCTGCCACGCGGTGCTCACCCCCCTCGCCCAGCCGGGGACCGCCATCTCGTTGCGGGTGCCCCGGCGTGGCGGGTTCACCTTGGAGGAGCTGCACGCGGCGCACGCACTGACCGAGGAGGGGCTCGAGATCGTGCAGCAGGTGGTCGCGGCACGGCTCGCGTTCCTCGTGAGCGGCGGCACCGGCACGGGCAAGACGACCCTGCTCGCGGCGATGCTGGGCGCGGTCGACCCGGCCGAGCGGATCGTGGTCGTCGAGGACGCCGCCGAGCTCCGGCCGACCCATCCCCAGGTGGTCGGGCTCGAGGCGCGCCAGGCCAACCTGGAGGGTGCGGGAGCCGTGGCGCTGCGCGACCTGGTGAGGCAGGCGTTGCGGATGCGGCCCGACCGGCTCGTGGTCGGCGAGGTTCGAGACGCCGCCGTCGTCGATCTGATGGCCGCCATGAACACCGGGCACGAGGGCGGGTCCGGCACCCTGCACGCCAACTCGGCCGGTGACGTCCCGGCGCGGGTGGAGGCCCTGGCCCTGACCGCCGGGCTGGGGCGCGAGGCCGCGCACAGCCAGCTGGCGTCCGCGCTCGACCTGGTGCTGCATGTCGTGCGATCGCGAGCCTCAGGGGTGCGACGACTTGGCGAGATCGCCGTGCTCGAGCGCGATGCCGGTGGTCTGGTGCGGACGGTCCCGGCCGTCCGGTTCGCGCCCGACGGGCAGCTGGCATCAGGCCCGGGGTCGCGTCGACTGCTCGGCCTGTTGG
>NZ_SSXI01000027.1 GCF_004803405.1 Nocardioides sp.
CACCGGCACCGCCGCCCGAGGCGCCGTACCCGCCGCCACCGCCGGACCGGGCCGCGCGGGCGACCTTGGCCGTGGCGTAACGGAGGGCGGGGCCCACCTCTTCGACGTCGATCTCCATGGCAGTGCGCTTCTCGCCCTCACGCGTCTCGTACTGCCGCGACTTGAGGCGGCCGGTGACGATCACGCGCATCCCCTTGGTGAGGGACTCGGCGACGTTCTCGGCGTACTGCCGCCAGACCGCGCAGGAGAGGAACAGCGCGTCGCCGTCCTTCCACTCGTTGGTCTGCTTGTCGAACGTGCGTGGCGTCGACGCGATCCGGAAGTTGGCAACGGCCGCACCCGAGGGGGTGAAGCGCAGCTCCGGGTCGTCGACGAGGTTGCCGACGACGGTGATGACGGTCTCGCCTGCCATGGTGTCTCCTGTGTGGGTGCCGGTGCGTGAGGCTGGTCCGGGTCAGGCCCGGAGTCGCCCCCATCGTGACGTGAGCGACCGACAATGAGTAGTGGTCGTCCACAGCGACGGGGTCAGCCCTCGGTCGGGCGGATCCGCGAGGATCCTCAGACGGTGGGTCGCAGGACCTTGGTGCGGAGCACGGCCTCGTTGAGGCCCAGCTGACGGTCGAACTCGTCGATCGTCGACGGCTCCGCGGTCAGCTTGATGATCGCGTAGATGCCTTCGGCGTTCTTCTTGATCTCGTACGCCAGGCGGCGCTTGCCCCAGATGTCGACGTTGTCGACGGTGCCACCGTCGTTACGGACGACGTTGAGGTACTTGTCGAGCGACGGCTGGACCGTCCGCTCGTCGAGGCTCGGGTCGAGGATGACCACGACTTCATAGTTACGCAAAGCGGTCTCCACCTCCTCTGGACTCAGGCGGCCACGGACTCTCCGCGGCAGGAGGGCTCTGCACTCCGATGCGGTTCGGACCGAATCGGCTCGTATGGCGCCAGGCGGCACCGGACAGGAAAGGCTAACAGCGGCCGGCCGACAGGGCCGAATCGTCGCGCGGGGACCGTGCCGGGCGCCGCGTCAACGGCGTCCGGCACGCCCCCAGCGACTACCCCCGGCCGGGTCCCAGCATTCTCTGCTGGGGGCTCATGGCCCG
>NZ_SSXI01000040.1 GCF_004803405.1 Nocardioides sp.
TGTGATGCCCAGCCAGGTTGTTCAACCTGGTGATGGGCGCCGCCTGCCCGATCGCTGAGTGGGGCCGGTGGTGGTTGTACTCGTGGACCCATGCTGGCAGAGCCGCGAGCCGGGCTGACTCGGAGTTGTAGAACTTCTTGAACGCCCAGCCCTCGGCCAATGTGCGGTGAAAGCGCTCGATCTTCCCGTTGGTCTGCGGACGGTAAGGGCGGGTCCTCTTCGGCGTGATGCCCAGGTCCGTGCAGGTGTCTCGCCAGAGATGGGACTTGTAGCAGCTGCCGTTGTCGCTGAGCACGCGCTTGACGATGACCCCGCGTTCGGCGAACCACGCGACCGCGTTGCGGAGGACGTCGGTCGCGGTCTCCTTGGTCTCGTCGTTGCGTGCTTCGACATAGGCGACGCGGGAATAGTCATCGATCACGGTGTGCAGGTAGCAGATGCCGATCAGCGGGTTGCGCCACTTGTTGCGTGGTGTGCCGGTCCGCTCGACCGTCGCCGTCTTGTTCTTCAGGCCTTGCTGACGGCCGACGTAGCGCCAACCACCGCCGTCAGGGACCTTGCCGAGCTTCTTGACGTCGACGTGGATCAGGTCGCCCGGTGCTTCATGCTCGTAGCGGCGGATCGGCTCACCGGTAGCTCGGTCGATGTGGGACAGGCGGTTGATCCGACACCGCACCAGCACGGCGTGAACGGTCGAGGAGGCCATGCCGAGCCGGTCGGCGATCTCGACCGGGCCGAGTCGCTGCTTCCAACGCAGGTGCACGATCTTGCGCACTACGGGTGCCGGCGTCCGATTCGGCTGGTTCCGTGGCGCCGAAGACCGGTCGATCATCCCTGCCGGGCCTTCGCGGCGGTAGCGGTCAGCCCACTTCTTCGCCGTGCGCCAGGAGACGTCGTAGCGCTCGGCGGCACGAGCTGGCGGCCAGCCGTGGTCGACAATGAGCCGCGCGAGGCTGAGTCGGGCGCGGGGGGTCAGAGCTGCGTTGGCGTGGGTAGCGTGGGACACGAAGGCCTCCTGGGTGACGGAGCGGTTCCTAGACAGCTCCACTCCACACCGGGGAGGCCTTCGTCCATCTACAGATCAGACCGTGTCGTCGCAGGATCTCGACCAA
>NZ_SSXI01000240.1 GCF_004803405.1 Nocardioides sp.
CAGGCCGCGGTCCCGCCCGAGCCGCTCATTGACATCCGGCTGGCGATCTTCGCGGGCGACCACGGCGTCGCCCAGCATGGCGTCTCCGCCTACCCTCCGGCGATCACCGCGGCGATGGTGCGCACCTTCGTCGCGGGGCGGGCCGGCGTGTCCGCACTGGCGGCGGCGAACGGCGTGCACGTCCGGGTCCTCGACATCGGCGTCGATGACGAGCTCGAGGGGGTGCCGGCCGAGGTGCAGGCCTGGAAGGTCCGCCGCGGCAGCGGGGCGATCCACCTCGAGGACGCCCTCACCCCCGGCGAGACCGCCCAGGCGCTCGATGCCGGTCGGGCCGTGGCTCGCGAGGAGATCGGGGCCGGCGCCCAGCTCCTGCTGTCGGGCGACATGGGCATCGGCAACACCACACCCGCTGCGGCGATGGTGGCGGCCGCACTGGGCCTGCCGGCCGCGGAGGTCACCGGCCGCGGCACCGGGGTGGACGATGCCGTCCTCGCGCACAAGCTGTCGGTCGTCCAGCAGGCGCTCGACCGTGCGGGCGACCGGCTCGCCGACCCCGTCGACACGCTGACCGCCGTCAGCAGCGCTGACCTCGCCGCGACCGTGGGCTACCTGCTCGAGGCCGCCGAGAGCGGCGTCCCGGTCCTTCTGGACGGCCTGATGTCGGTGGCCTGCGCCCTCACCGCCGAGCGGATCCTGCCGGGCGCGGCCGCGTGGTTCGCCGCCGGCCACCGGTCCACCGAGCCTGCCCAGTCGCTGGCCCTGGACAAGCTCGGCATCGAGCCGGTGCTCGACCTCGGGCTCCGGCTGGGCGAGGGATCCGGCGCCGTCGCCGCGGTGCCCGTGCTGCGCTCGGCCATCGCTGTGCTGCGCGACGTCGCGCTGCTCTCCGAGCTGATGCCGCCGTCGTGACCGTTGCGGTCGTCGGTCGTAGCCTGCGGCTCGCGGTCGGGATGCTGACCGCTCTTCGCGTTCCCCCGGTGCTGGGGGTGACACCCGGTGCCGCGACCGGCGCCCTCCTGATCGCCCCGGTCGCCGTCCTGCCGCTCGGCCTGACCGTCGGGCTGGTCTGCTGGGCCGGCGGTCGGCTCGACCTGCCGGCGCTCGCCGTGGCGTT
>NZ_SSXI01000124.1 GCF_004803405.1 Nocardioides sp.
CACCAGGCACCGGCGCCAGCGATCGTGACCAGACCGAGCGGGCTGTCGGGCACCCAGGCGGCCGCGACGGCAAGCACGAGCAGCACCGGACCGGGCCACCACGGGGCATCCGGCGCGACGCGGGTCAGCCACGCGGCGACGACCGCGATCGGCCCGACGACGCCCAACCAGGTCAGAGCGCGTGACCAGGTGACCACGCCGAGCCGGCGGCCCTGGCGGTCGACGACGGCCAGCCCGGCACTCATCGCCGTGCCATCCGCGGGACGGAGGCGCGTCGGGTGAGGTCGCGCAGGACCCGGTCGATGCTCTGCGGACCCGCCCAGGTGACGACCGGGATCCCGAGCGCGGTCATCCGGTCGCGCTCGAGTCGGCGCTGCAGCATCCGGAGTCGCCAGGCGAGCACCTCGTTCGCGGACGCACCCGGACCGGTGCCTTCCGCGAGCTCGGGCGGAAGGGTGTCGACCACGACGACGTCGATCCCGGCGCTGGTCAGGATCGCCACCTGCTGGGTGGCGGCCGGATCGATCAGGGGCGACAGCAACAGCGCGAGAGTGCCGGCGCCGAGGCCCTGGCGTGCCGCCAGCGCGTCCTCGCCGCGGGCGGTCCCCGGCTCGATCAGGCTGAGCGTGTCGAGGATCCGGCGCAGCTGCAGACGCCCCGAAGCGGACGGAACGAAGCTCGCGCCCCACGCGCCGAAGACCCGGATGCCGACCCGGTCGCCGCGACGCAGGAAGTGCTCGGCCAGCACGGCGGCGGCCCGCACCGTGAGGTCCATGCTGCTGGCTCCGCCGTCCAGCCCGCCGCTGTCGCCGACGTCGTTCACCGCGTCCACCAGGACCGCGACGTGCGCGTCCTCGTCGGCGTAGGTCGCGGTGACGTGAAGCCGCCCGCTCCGCGCGGAGGTGGGCCAGTGGATCCGCCGCAGCCGGTCGCCGAGCTCGAAGGGTCGGACCTTGGCGAACTCGGTGCCCTCCCCGGGGCGGCTCGCCCGCTCCATCCCGACCAGACCACGCGGATGCGGTGCCGGCGCCGACGCGTCGAAGGGCTCGGTGGCCGGCAGCACCGTCACCTGGAGTCCCGGGCACGCCACCGGCCCCCAGCGCCAGGCGCCCCACGCGTCGTACGCAGCGACGACGGGGTCGCCCAGCCTGCGGCGACCCCACCGCATGGCGCGCAGCGCGGTCTCGACCGTGGCCGTCCC
>NZ_SSXI01000234.1 GCF_004803405.1 Nocardioides sp.
ACGCGCGTGAGCAGCGAGTGGCCACGCGTGTCGCTGGCCTCGGTCAGCTCGGCCGGCCCGTGGTCGCCGTACCAGCCGACGGCGGAGGCGTTGACCAGCGCCGGCGGCGAGGACGCCGCAGCGACGGTCGCGGCGAGGGTGCCGGTGGTGGCGATGCGGCTCGTGCGGACGTCGCGCGCCCAGCGCTTGGAGTGCGGGTTGCCGATGAGGGGAGAGCCGGCGAGGTTGACCACCACGTCCGCCGACCCGACCAGCTCCGCGTCGACGAGACCGGCGCGCGGGTCCCAGGTGGACTCGCGGGGGAGCCGGGCGGGTCGTCGTACGAGCGTGGTGACCCGGTGTCCGCGCGCCTCCAGCTCGCTGCACAGGCGCTGACCGAGGAATCCCGAGGAGCCGGCCACGACGACCGAGAGTGAGGTCATCGGATCAGCGTGCCACCTGTGGGGTCACCGCGGCACCAGTTGCTGCTCAGACCTCGAACTGTCCCGCCTCGAGACGCTTCTTCACGTCCTGCAGGAAGCGGCCGGCGTCGGCGCCGTCCACCAGGCGGTGGTCGTACGTCAGCGCGAGGTAGACCATGTGGCGCACGGCGATCGTCTCGCCGAGGTCGGGGTCGTCGATCACGACGGGCCGCTTGACCACGGCACCGGGGCCGAGGATCGCGACCTGCGGCTGGTTGATGATCGGGGTGTCCCAGAGGGCGCCCACGCTGCCGAGGTTGGTGATCGTGAACGTGCCACCGGAGAGCTCGTCGGGGCCGATCTTGTTGGTCCGGGTCCGCTGGGCGACGTCGGCGATCTTCTTCGCGAGGCCGGAGACCGACAGGTCACCGGCGTCCTTGACGACCGGGGTCAGCAGGCCCTTCTCGGTGTCGACCGCGAAGGCGACGTTCTCGCGGTCGTAGTAGGTGATCTCACCCTTCTCGGTGTCGATCGTCGCGTTCAGGGCGGGGTGCGCCTTGAGCGAGTCGATCGCGGCCTTCGCGAAGAACGGCAGGTAGGAGAGCTTCACGCCCTCGCGGGCGTGGAAGTCCGCCTTCTCCCGCTCGCGGAGCCGGGCGATGTTGGTGACGTCGACCTCGACCACCTGGGTCAGCTGGGCCGAGACCTGCAGCGACTCCACCATGCGCTGGGCGATGATCTTGCGGAGCCGGGAGACCTTGACCGTCTGGCCGCGCAGCGGCGACGGGCTCCCGGACGGCGCGGCGGCTGCCGGTGCGGCTG
>NZ_SSXI01000102.1 GCF_004803405.1 Nocardioides sp.
CGATGTGTGTCGGCGCTGGAAGGATGTGCACCATGCCGAAGCCGTTCCCCAAGGAGTTCCGCGAGGACGTGATCCGGGTCTACCGCGACTCCGATGCCTCGATGGCTCAGGTCGCCAAGGACTTCGGCATCTCGCCGTCGTGCCTCAAGCGGTGGCTCACCATCGACGACCGGAAGTCGATCACCCCGCAAGCGGCCGGCCGGGCTGCGGATGAGTCCGAAGCACTGCGTGAGGCGAACAAACGGATCAAGCTCCTCGAGCAGGAGAACGAGGTCCTCCGACGGGCCGCCGCCTATCTCTCCCAGGCACACCTGCCGGGAAAATGATGTACCCGCTCGTCCGCGAGCTGGCCGAGGACGGGATCCCCGTCGCGGTGACGTGCCGGGTCCTGAAGATCGCCCGCCAGCCCTACTACCGCTGGCTCGCGAGCCCAGTCACTGACGCCGAGCTGGTCGCGGCCTACCGCGCCAACGCGTTGTTCGACGCACACCGCGACGACCCGGAGTTCGGCTACCGGTTCCTGGTCGACGAGGCCCGTGACGCGGGTGAGCCGATGGCCGAGCGCACGGCGTGGAAGATCTGCTCCAATCTGGGCTGGTGGTCGGCGTTCGGGAAGAAGCGCGGCCGCAACGGCAAGAAGCCAGGGCCACCTGTCCACGACGACCTGGTCGAGCGCGACTTCACCGCCGAGGTGCCGAACCAGTTGTGGCTCAGCGACATCACCGAGCACTGGACCCGCGAAGGCAAGCTCTACCTCTGCGCGATCAAGGACGTCTACTCCAACCGAATCGTCGGCTACTCCATCGACTCACGGATGAAGTCGCGGATCGCGGTCGCTGCGCTCGACAACGCCGTCGCCCGCAGACGGGCCGATGGCGCGGATGTGGCCGGCTGCGTGCTTCACACCGACCGCGGGTCGCAGTTTCGATCCAGGAAGCTGGTCCACAAGCTCAACCGCAATCAGATGGTCGGCTCGATGGGTCGCGTCGGCGCAGCTGGCGACAATGCCGCCATGGAGTCCTTCTTCTCCCTGCTGCAGAAGAACGTCCTCGACCGCAGGAGCTGGAAAACCCGCGAGGAGCTGCGGATCGCGATCGTGACTTGGATCGAGAGGACCTACCACCGACGCCGTCGGCAGGCCGCTCTCGGACGATTGACCCCCGTCGAATACGAGCTGATCATGACCCCAACCGCCACCAAGGCGGCCTAACCCAACCTGTCACCCGTTCGTGCAGCAGACCCC
>NZ_SSXI01000264.1 GCF_004803405.1 Nocardioides sp.
ACGCGGAGTGGGAGAGCAGGCCGGTGGAGACCGGCCCGTCCGGCTCGGGCCGGGGTGCGTCCAGCGGGCCCGGGACCTGGTCCTTCGTGGGGTGCAGCGTGTAGTTCCAGTCGCCGTGGAAGTCGTGGCGGGTGATCGGCAGGGCCTTCATGGCCGTGTCGCTGACCTCGACACCGGTGGGGTAGCGGCCGGTATCGAGTTCGGCGTGCACGCTCAGCCCGGTCCGGGTGGTGGTGGCCGCGATGCTCTCGACGATGACTTCATGGCTGGTCAGCGGCTTGCCGCGCCAGTTCATCGTGATGTGGCAGAACAGCCGGTGCTCAATCCGGTTCCACTTCGAAGTCCCTGGCGGTAGGTGGCACACGGTGATCGGCAGACCGGTCTCCGCTGCCAGGGCGGCGAGTTCGGTCTTCCAGGCGCGCGTGCGGTAACTGTTGGAGCCACCCGCGTCGGCGGTGATCAGCAACCGTCCGGCCTGCGGGTAGGCGTCGCGGCCGGCGCCGTTCCACCAGCGGCGGATGGACTCCACGGCGAAGGCGGCGGTGTCGTGGTCAGTGCCGACGTTGACCCAGCCGGTGTTCGCCACCAGGTCGTAGATCCCGTACGGCACAGCCTTCCCGAGCTCCCTGTCCGGGAAGTCATGGGTGCCGACCCGTACCGGGTCGCCCTTCGGGCGCCACTGGCGGCCGGCGTTCTTATACGGCCCGACGCGTTCCTTCTTCTTGCAGTCCACGCTGATCACCGGGTCCCCGGCCTGCTGGAACACGCTGGCCTGCTCGTTGATGTACTGGAACTGGCCGTCCCGGTCGGGGTGTTGTTTGCCTTCTATGGTTTTGGCGTTGCCCTGCAGACTGAAGCCGTCTTCGCGCAGCAGGTCGCCGACGACGTCCGCGCAGACGCGGTGGCCCTGGCGGGTGAGTTCGGTGGCGAGGTTGCGGGTGGACTTCGTGGTCCAGCGCAGGGGTGACATCGGATCACCGCGCATGTCCGGCTCGACCAGGGCCAGCAGCGCGGCGCGCAAGCCGGGATCGAGGTCGACAACCCGCTTGCGTCCCCCACCTGGCCTGCGTACGCGCCCCAACGGGGCTTGGCCGGAGTCGAGTTCGCTCACACCCAGCGACACGGTGGCCTCGCGGATCCCGGCAGCCCGGGCGACCAGCCGGATCCCACCATGACCGATCGCCCGTGCTTCCGCCCCCATCAACAGGCGCCGCTGCCGCTCGTCAAGGTGCGGGAAGATCGCCTCGAACTTGGCCGCCA
>NZ_SSXI01000328.1 GCF_004803405.1 Nocardioides sp.
AGGGTCTGCCCCGAGTTTGGTTGACACCTGACCTGTGAGGATTCGTCCTCGCTGGAAGGATGTCCCCGTGGCAAAGCCCTACCCCAAGGAGTTCCGCGACGACGTGGTGGCCGTGGCCCGCAAGGGCCAGGCACCGCTGTTCCAGATCGCGAAGGACTTCGGCATTTCCGAAGGCTCGCTGGCGAACTGGATGAAGCAGGCCGACATCGAGGACGGTCGCCGTCCCGGCGTGACCGAGGACGAGCGCAAGCAGCTGCGCGAGGCGAACAAGCGGATCCGGTTGCTCGAGCAGGAGAACGAGGTCCTCCGCCGGGCCGCTGCGTATCTGTCGCAGGCGAACCTGCCGGGAAAATAGTCTTCCCGCTCGTCCGTGAGATGGCCGCGACCGGTGCCCGCATCAGGGTGCCGGTCGCGGTGGCGTGCAGGGTCCTGGGTCTGACGACCGCGGGGTACTACAAGTGGCTCAAAGACCCGGTGTCCCAGCGGGACTGGGACGACGCCCACCTCATCAACGTGCTGCACGACCTGCATGAGGACGACGCCACCTTGGGGTACAGGTTCCTCACCGACGAACTCGAGGAAGAACACGGCATCAAGGCCGGAGAGAACCGTGTCCACCGGCTGTGTCGGATCGCCGGCATCACCGCCAGCCATCACAAGAAGCGCGGGAAGTCCGGCAAGGCCGGGCCCGCGCCCCACGACGACCTTCTCGCGGTGACCGACAAGCACGGCGTGGTCCGACACGAGTTCACCGCGACAGCCCCGAACCAGGTGTGGCTCTGGGACATCTCCGAGCACCCCACGCGCGAAGGCAAGCTCTACATCTGTGCGATCAAGGACGTCTTCTCCAACAAGATCGTCGGTTACT
Source organism: Nocardioides sp. (assembly GCF_004803405.1). Taxonomy (GTDB): domain Bacteria; phylum Actinomycetota; class Actinomycetes; order Propionibacteriales; family Nocardioidaceae; genus Nocardioides; species Nocardioides vastitatis. Next base: position 869 of record NZ_SSXI01000328.1, read on the forward strand.
CCATCGACTCGCGGATGAAGTCGGGCCTGGCGATGTCCGCGATGCGCAACGCGATCGCGCTGCGCTCGCCGTCCGGGACGATCTGTCATTCGGACAGGGGCGGTCAGTTCAGGGCCAAGAAGGTCCTGCGGCTGTTGAAGAACAACGGTCTAAAGGGATCGATGGGCCGCGCTTACGGCGCCGGGGACAACGCCAGCATGGAGTCGTTCTTCTCGCTGTTGCAGAAGAACGTGCTCGACACCCGCCGCTGGGACACCCGCGAAGACCTCCGCCTCGCGATCGTCACCTGGATCGAAACCAAGTACAACCGCCGACGCCGGCAACGCGCCCTCGGGAAGCTCACCCCGGTCGAGTTTGAGATGATCTACGCGGCCGCAGACGCCGCCTGACTACTGCAAACCCCGAGTGTCAACCA
>NZ_SSXI01000306.1 GCF_004803405.1 Nocardioides sp.
CCACCCGGGCGAGCGCGGCGGCCAGCGCGGCACGCAGCCAGGGCTCGGTGCCGGCGGTCGAGGCGTACAGCCGCAGGACCTCGGCGTCGACGAGCGCGGCGTCGTCCGCCAGCCACGCCAGCTCGCAGATCGCGGTCTCGATCGGCAGCTGCCAGCATGCGTCTCCTGAGTCGGCAGCCAGGCTGCGTGCCGCGAGCAGCGCCGGGTGGACACCGGGGTCGCCCCGTCGGACCTTGCTGGTCAGGAACGGGATGTGCAGGTGCGCCCGGTTCACCTGGGAGATCGCCTGCTCGAGCGCCCGGGCGGCGAGCTCGATGGCGGCACCCGGGCTGCCGCGTCGCATCAGGACCTGGGCGCGGACGGCGGAGAGGCACAGGGTCCAGGTGCGCATCTCGTGGTCGTCGCACCAGCGCATGCCCTCGTCCCAGACCCAGTCGTACTCCTCGTGGAGCAGCTGGGCGGTCGCGAGCTCGTAGAGGTTGGCGCAGGCACGCGCCGCCTGCGCGTCGTTGCCCGAGTCCTGGGCAACGCGCAGAGCGCGCCGGATGTCCTCGAGGCCGTCCTCCCCACGCATGATCAGCAGGGTGCCCCGGGTCTGGAGGGCGTGTGCCACGACCTCCCGGTCCCCGTGTGCCTCGCCGAGACGGATCGCCTCGTCGGCCTCCCGCAGGCGTGTCTCGAGCATCGCCTCCGGACCGGCGACGCAGCAGTGGTACGCCAGCGCCCAGGCGTGCTCGACGGTGTCCGAACACCGGTCGGTGAGGTCGAGCAGCTCGCGCGCGGCCGCCGCCGTCGCGTCCGCCCGGCACAGGCGCCACAGGCACAGGACCCGGTGCCTCAGCGTGACCGAGAGCTGCGCGGGGTCACCCAGCCGCCGGCGGATGACCAGGGCTTCCCGGTTGGCTTCCTCGGCGAGCTCCCAGCGGTCCATCAGGCCGTGCAGCCTGGTGAGCTGGTCGAGGAGCTCGGCGCGCAGCTCGTCCCCGGCGCCGAGCGGTTGGACCACCTGCAGGGCCCGCCGGCACTGGGCGATGGCCTCTCGGTGCGAGTGCAGCCGGGCCGCCTCGTCGGCGGCCGCTCTCGCGTGCTCGAGGGTGGCGGCCAGGTCTCCCGCCTGCTCCGCGTGGTGGGCGAGCTCGGCGTGGTTGGCACCCTCGCGGGCGAGCACCGTCAGGGCCATCCGGTGCAGCTCGGCGGCCTGGTACGACGCCACGTCCTGCTCGACGGCGAGCCGGATCAGCTCGTGGGCGAACCCGTAGCGTCCCTCGGCAGCGACCAGCGTCCCGGCCACCGCGCACTCGTCGACGGTCGACGCCGCCACGCCCGACAGGGCCGCGAGCGCCGCGGCCGTCGT
>NZ_SSXI01000297.1 GCF_004803405.1 Nocardioides sp.
ACCGGCGGCCACGCCGGCGCAGCCGCCGCCGGCGTACAGGAGGGCGCTGACGGTCTGTGCAGTGAGACTGCGTCGCGAGGCACCGAGGGCGCGTACGCCGGCGGTGGCGCCGACCACGAAACCGCCGGCGACCATGCTGAGGGCGACGGGGAGTATCAGTGTGGACGCGTGCGGCCAGACGTCGCCCAGGAGGAGCCGCCCGGCCTCGGACGGGAGCAAGAGGCCGACGGCTGCGCCCCAGAGCGCGGCGAACAGCGCGGCGACGGCGCCGATGCCGAGGCAGAACTGGACCAGTCGGCGAGGGGCCTGGGAGAGCACCTGGGCACCCTCAGGGACGGCGACCTGGCTGACGCCCATGAGAATGACGAGGAACGGCCCCATCAGGATCTCCGCGCCGCGCGTGGCACCGACGGCGGTCAGGCTGCCGAGGGCTCCCAGCGCGACGAACCGCAGCTGACGGGCCCCGCCCATGCTGAGGTTCTCGACGAAGTAGCGCGGTCCGAGGTCGCGGTGCGTCACGAGCCACCAACGGACCTCGCGCACCCGGGGTCGGACGCGGCACTGCAGGTAGCCGAAACCCGCAGCGGCCGCGGCGCTGGCGCCGAAGGCGCTCAAGCACCACGTGACGTCGTCGTGCCCTGTCTGCACCAACGTCACCAGGAGAACGACCTGCAGCACCCCCCAGACGGCGTCGTTGACGAGTGCCCGTCGCGGGGTTCCCGAGGCGAAGAACGCGAACCGCCAGGCGTCCTGGAGCATCAGGAAGGGCAGCCAGCAGCCGAGCACGATGAACCCGCCCCCGACGGTGCCGCCGAGGCCGAGTCCGATGCCGACGCAGGCGAGGCCGGCAACGGTGCCCGCAGCCGCTGCGCTGGCGGTCGCCGCACCGATGGCGCGGCTGCGACCAACCTCGGTGCCCACGCTGAAGCGCACGACGAGGGGGTCGGTCGCGATGCCGCGAGTCGCGGTCAGGACGAGCGCGTAGGCGACGTAGACCAACGCGAACGCGCCGAAGCCGGAGGGACTCAAGGCGTGCGCGACGACCACGCCGAGGAGGAGGTTGCTGATGCTGGAGACACCCTGGTCCGCGACACCCCAGCCCAGCCGCGCGACCACGGAGCGAGCGCCGCTCACGGTGGTGGCACCCCCCACGGCGCGAGCCTCCGGGCCGAGCGCTCCACCCCGCGCGGGTTGGCGACGGCGTACCGGTAGATCTCCTCGAGCCGCTCGAGGCTCCGGTCGGGGGTGAACCGGGCCAGGTACGTCGAGAGGGCTGCCTCTCCGAGCGACAGGAACCGGTCCGGCGACTCGTGGACCGCGGCGAGCACGTCGGCGAGCCGGTCGGCCCGGCCCGGGGCGAACAGGACGCCGTCCACGCCGTCCGTGACGAGCTCGACGAACGCCCCGTGCGCAGGCGCGATGGGCGGGATCCCGGCCGCCATCGCCTCGACCGCTACGAGCCCGAAGGCCTCCTCCCACTGGGACGGCACCACCACGGCGACCGCCGAGACGAGCGCCGCCCG
>NZ_SSXI01000129.1 GCF_004803405.1 Nocardioides sp.
GCGTGGGCGCTCTCCGGCGCCGACGCCCCGCCGGCCTGGCCGCTGCCCACCACCGGCGTCCTGACCGCCGACCACGTCCCCGAGGTCCGCGAGCGCTACGCCGCACTGCGCGACGGTCTCGACCAGCTCGACCAGCTCATCCCGCACCGACCCTGACCCCACCGAGAGGCACGCCCATGACCATCCAGATCCCGTCGCCGACGCCCGCCGACAAGTTCTCCTTCGGCCTGTGGACCGTCGGCTGGCAGGCGCGCGACCCGTTCGGCGACGCGACCCGCGCCCCGATGGACCCCGTCTACGCGCTCGAACGGCTCGCCGCGATCGGGGCCTACGGCGTGAACTTCCACGACGACGACCTGATCCCGTTCGGCGCCGACGACGCCGTCCGCGACGGCATCATCGAGCGATTCAAGAAGGGGCTCGCCGACACCGGTCTCGTCGTCACCACGGCGACCACCAACCTCTTCACCCACCCGGTGTTCAAGGACGGCGGGCTCACCTCCAACTCCCGCGACGTGCGGCGCTACGCGCTCCGCAAGGTGATGCGCAACCTCGACCTCGCCGCCGAGCTCGGCGCGAAGGTGTACGTCATGTGGGGCGGCCGCGAGGGCGCGGAGTACGGCGCCGCGAAGGACGTGCCGGCCGCGCTGGACCGGTACCAGGAGGCGTTCAACGTGCTCGGCGACTACGTGGTCGACCGGGGCTACGACCTGAAGTTCGCCATCGAGCCCAAGCCCAACGAGCCGCGCGGCGACATCCTGCTGCCGACGGTCGGCCACGCGCTGGCCTTCATCGAGACGCTCGACCGGCCCGAGCTGGTCGGCGTCAACCCCGAGATCGGGCACGAGGAGATGGCCGGGCTCAACGCGGCCGCCGGGTACGCGCAGGCCCTGTGGCAGGGCAAGCTCTTCCACATCGACCTCAACGGGCAGAACGGCCCGAAGTACGACCAGGACCTGCGCTTCGGCGCGGGCAACGTGCGCGGTGCCTTCTGGGTGGTCGACACCCTGGTCACCGGCGGCTACGACGGCCCGGTGCACTTCGACTACAAGCCGGTCCGGCCCGAGACCGACGCCGGCGTGTGGGTCTCGGCGAAGGCCTGCATGGACAACTACCTGATCCTGCGCGAGAAGGTGAAGGCGTTCCGCGCGGACCCGGAGGTCCAGGCCGCGCTCGCCGAGGCAGGGCTGCCCGACCTCGCCGTACCGACGCTGGAGGCGGAGGAGGGCTGGCGCGGACTGCTGGAGTGGGAGCTGCCCGACGTCGACGCCTTGGCCGCACGCGAGGTGGCCATGGAGAAGCTCGACCAGCTCGCGCTGGAGCACCTCTACGGCGTACGTGGCTGAGCCTGCCGGGGCGGAGTCGCTGCGCCGGCGCAACGCCGCTGCGGTGCTCCGCTCCCTGAGGTACGACGGCCCGGCGAGCCGGGCCGAGATCGCCGCGCGCACCGGGCTGGCGAAGGCGACCGTCGGCACGATCGTGGCCGGCCTGGAGCAGGTCGGTGCCGTCGCCGACCTGGCGCAGGTGCGCAGCGGCGAGCGTG
>NZ_SSXI01000181.1 GCF_004803405.1 Nocardioides sp.
ACCCCGCCACTACGTCCGCGCGCGTCCCCGCTTCGGCCGCCGCGCGACAGGCGTCCGCCTCGACCCAGGTTCGCGGCGCGACACCCGGGCCGGCCGGGCCGCGCTGGCGGGTCGAGTTCGACACCGGAGAGTCCTTCGTGGTGGAAGGCCTCGCGATCGTCGGCCGGCGACCGGAGGCACGTGCTGGCGAGCCGGTGCGCCACGTGGTGCCGCTGAGGTCGAGCGACATGTCGCTGTCGAAGACCCACGCGCAGTTCCAGGTCGCGCCCGACGGAGCCCTGGTCGTGATGGATCGCGGCTCGACCAACGGGTCCTACGTCGTTCGCAAGGGCCTGTCGAAGGCCCTCACCCCCGGTCGCCCCAGCACCCTCCTGGACGGGGACGCCGTCCGGTTCGGGGACCGCACCATGCGGGTCGCACGCGAGCCCTAGGCCGACTCAGCGCGCGGGCGTCCACTCGCGGCGGAGCAGGCCGTAGACGGCGGTGTCGCTCCAAGTCCCGTCCCGCTCGGCGTAGTCCTCCCGTGTGTGCCCTTCGAGCTGCATCCCGATCCGCTCGCACAGCCGGGCCGAGGCGACGTTCCGCGGGTCCAGTCTGGCCATGAGTCGGTGCAGCGGGTAGTGCGCGAAGGCGAGGTCGACGAGGGCCCGGGCCGCCTCGGTCGCCAGTCCGCGGCCGCCGTGCTCGGGTGAGAACACCCAGCCCAGCTCGGCGATCGCAGGTGGGTCGGTGGGGCCGTGACGGTCCGTGAAGCGCAGCATCAGGTCACCGACGAGCGTCCCTTCGTGCTCGACGGCCAGAGCGAGGAACTCGTCCGGCACCGACGGCGCGGTCGCCGCGACCAGCCGGCTCATCCGGGCTGTCAGCGCCTCGTCGTCGAGCGACGGGAACGGGAGGTAGCGGGTCACCTCGTCGTCGCCGCAGTAGCGACCGATCGCCTCGCGGTCACCGGGCTGCACTGTGCGCAGCATCAGCCGTTCGGTGCGGACCGGCAGCGCTGGCGGCGCGAGTCGGGGCGCGGCCTCGACGCTCACCGGGTCACCACCACCGCGATCCGCGTCTCGCGTCCGGCGCCCGTGCGCCACACCACGGCGCCGTCGTCGGACCTGCGGGGCAGGCCCTCGGCCAGCACCTCGAACCGGAGCGAGGCGCCCGGGCGGAGCACCGCGGTGGCGGGCGTGACGGTGGCAGCGCCCTCGAAGCCCTCGACGCTCGCGCTGATCCTGACCGGTCGGCGTCCCACGTTCGTGAGCGTACGACGACCACGGTGCACGCCGTTGCTCAGCAGCAGGTGCGGCTGGTTGACGGTGGCGCGGTCGCCGGTGAGCCATTCCCGGTAGTGCCGGGCGGGGACGGCGGCCACCAGGCTCGGTGTGGGATGGAGCACCGCCTCGCCGGCACCGCTGCTCAGGCCGATGTCGGCCAGCGGGTGGGCCGTGGTGAGCAGCGCCGAGCGCACGCGGCCGGGCGTCGCTCCAGGTCGGCTGAGCAGGACGGCGGCCAGGCCGCTGACACGGGCGGCGGCGACCGAGGTTCCGGAGACCACGTCCCAGCCGCCGGGGACCGCCGCCATGACGGACGTGCCCTCGGCCACCAGGTCGGGCTTCAGGACGCGTGCCGCTGGGTCACCGCTG
>NZ_SSXI01000139.1 GCF_004803405.1 Nocardioides sp.
CGACGCTTCCAACCACCCCACGGAGGCAGAGGACGCCGACGACTCCGCCGCTTTGACAGACGGCATCCACGTCGTCGTCGACGCGCTGAGGACCCACGGCGTCGAGAACATCTACGGCGTCGTCGGCATCCCGATCACCGACCTCGCGCGCCTCGCCCAGAAGTCGGGTATCCGGTTCATCGGCTTCCGCCACGAGAGCGACGCCGGACACGCGGCCGCAGCGGCCGGGTTCCTGACCCAGCGGCCGGGCATCTGCCTGACCGTCTCGGCGCCCGGGTTCCTCAACGGCCTCGTGGCTCTCGCCAACGCCACCACGAACTGCTTCCCGATGGTCCAGATCTCCGGCTCCAGCGAGCGTCACCTCGTCGACCTCCAGCGCGGCGACTACGAGGAGATGGACCAGCTCGCGGCCGCCCGGCAGTTCTGCAAGGCGGCCTACCGGGTGTCGCGGGCCGAGGACATCGGCCGTGGCCTGGCTCGCGCGATGCGCACCGCGATCTCCGGTCGCCCGGGTGGGGTCTACCTCGACATCCCGGCCGCGGTGCTGGGCGAGGTGCTCGACGCCGAGAAGGCCGCCGCCACCGTGTGGCCGCTGGTCGATCCGGCCCCGCGACAGATCCCCGAGGCCACGGCGGTCGACCGTGCGATCGATCTGCTCGCCACCGCCGAGCGGCCGCTCGTCGTGCTCGGCAAGGGTGCCGCCTACGCGCAGGCCGACGACGCGATCCGCGACTTCATCGAGACCACCGGCGTCCCGTACGTGCCGATGTCGATGGCCAAGGGCCTACTGCCCGACGACCACCCGCAGTCGGCGGCCACCGCCCGATCACTGGCACTGAAGCGAGCCGACGTGGTGATGCTCGTCGGCGCCCGCCTGAACTGGCTGCTCGGGCACGGCGACGCCCCGCAGTGGAGCCCCGACGCGAAGTTCATCCAGGTCGACATCGAGGCCGCCGAGATGGACAGCAACCAGCCGATCGCGGCTCCACTCGTGGGCGACATCGGCTCGGTCATGGACGCCCTGGTCGAGCGGAGCAAGCCCGGCCAGATCACGGTCGCCGACCAGTGGCGCCAGGAGTTGGCCGGCAAGTCCCAGCAGAACGTGGCCCGGATGGCGAAGACCCTCGAGGCCGCGAAGACTGCGCACCCGATGAAGTTCCTCGGCGCACTGCAAGCCATCCGCGACGTCCTCGCCGAGAACCCCGAGGCGTACATCGTCAACGAGGGCGCCAACGCACTCGACAAGGCCCGCAACACCATCGGCATGCAGGTCCCCCGCCACCGCCTCGACAGCGGCACCTGGGGCGTCATGGGCATCGGCATGGGCTACGCGATCGCCGCCGCCGTGGAGACCGGCAAACCGGTCATCGCAGTGGAGGGCGACAGCGCCTTCGGGTTCAGCGGCATCGAACTCGAGACCATCTGCCGCTACAACCTCCCGATCGTCACCGTCGTCCTCAACAACAGCGGCGTCTACCGAGGCGACGAGGCATCAACGACGTCCGACCCAGCACCGACCCTGCTCAAGGCACGACACGACCTCATGATCCAGGCCTTCGGAGGCAAGGGATACCAGGCGACCACCCCCGCCGAGGTCGAGACCATGCTCCGCGAGGCACTGGCCTCTGGAAAACCCGCACTCATCGACGCCGTGATCGACCCCTCCGACGGAACCGAGAGCGGCAACATCGCACACCTCAACCCCAAAGGCATC
>NZ_SSXI01000184.1 GCF_004803405.1 Nocardioides sp.
AGCCCGGGCGCCGGGCCGAGCGCGCGCTGGCTGCCGCTCAGGCGACGCACGAGGCCGGGGCACCCGAGAACGCACTGAAGTTGCTGTCCATCGCCGCGGCGGGCCCGCTCGATGACCGGCGGCGCGGTCAGGCCGCCTTGGTGGGCGCCCAGGTCGCTTTCTCCATGGACCGTGGCCGGGACTCTTTTGCGCTGCTGCTCAAGGCCGCCCGCCGGCTTCAGCCGTATGACCCGCCGCTCGCCCGTGAGACGTACCTGGAAGCGATCAACGCGGCGCTGTTCGCCGGTCCGCTCGTCGACGACGGCCAACTCAAAGCGGCCAAGGCCGCCCTGACTGCGCCGGCAGCGACGGGGGCTCCCCGTCCTGCCGATCGGCTGCTCGACGGCCTGACCAGGTTGATCATCGACGGATATGCCGCCGGAGTACCGAGCCTGCAGCCGGCGCTGAGTGCCTTCACAGATCCGGACCTGTCCCCGGAGCAAGGACTGCGCTGGCTCTGGCTCGCTGGTACCACGGCCGCGACCGTGTGGGACTACGAGACCTGGGAGGTTGTCGCGACTCGGCACATCCCGCTCATCAGGGAGAGCGGTAATGCCGCCATGCTCCCCTTCGCGCTGACCGGACTCGCCGCCGTGAAGATGGTCGCAGGCGAGCTGGGCACGGCCGCTTCGCTTCTGGAGGAGGTGAAGACAGTCTGCGAGGCGATCGGGGTCGCGTACCCCGTCCACGGGTTCCTGCTGACCGCGGCCGGGCAAGGCCGCCAAAAGGACCACGACGAGCTGATCAGCACGGTTGTCCTGGAGGCGACTCGCCGGGGCGAGGGCAGCGCGTTGATCGTCAGCGGATGGACCACAGCGCTGCTGTGCAACAGCCGTGGCCGCTACGAGGACGCGTTGGTCGCCGCACGCCAGGCGACCGGCCACCCGCAGCGGGAAACCAGCGCCGCGCTGGGCTGGGCGCTGGTGGAGGAAGTCGAGGCGGCCGCCCGCAGTGGCGCGCCCGAGCGAGCCGCCGACGCCTTCCGGCGGCTCAGCGAACGCACCGGCCCCAGCGGCACAGGCTGGGGGTTGGGCGTCCAGGCGCGTTCGCGGGCCCTCGTCAGCAGCGGTGCGGACGCCGAGGACCACTACCATGAGGCGATCGACCGGCTCGGCCCGACCCGAATCCGCGGCGAGCTGGCTCGCGCCCACCTGGTCTACGGAGAGTGGCTGCGCCGCGAGCGGCGCCGGTCCCAGGCACGTGAGCAGTTGCGCACTGCCCACGAGATGTTCACCGCGATGGGGATGGAGGCGTTCGCCGACCGAGCGGCGCGCGAGCTGCGGGCGACCGGCGAGACCGCTCCCAAACGGACCGTCGAAACCACAGGCCAGCTCACGCTGCAGGAAACCCAGATCGCCAGGCTGGCCCGGGAGGGGCTGACCAACAAGGAGATCGCCGGCCGCCTGTACCTGAGCACCCGCACGATCGAGTACCACTTGCAAAAGGTCTTCGCCAAGTTGGGCATCACCTCACGCAACCAGCTGGGACGTGACGCCTTCCTTGACCTGTGACGACAGCAGAGGTGTTGATACGGCGGTGCCGGTCCGCGTACCAGTGTCGGCGGGTGCGGCGCGGGCGGCGCTGCCCGGGCAGCCTGCGTGTAGGCCCCAGCCTGCCGCGCGGGTCGGGACCCATGCAGTCAACGGCGTCACGTCCGAGGTGCGCTCGTGCTGGGTCTTGAGG
>NZ_SSXI01000192.1 GCF_004803405.1 Nocardioides sp.
CCCGGCGCGGGTGGGCCGTGGCCAGCTGCTCCGGATGCGGGTCCGCACGACGCCCGCGACGCGGGTCGTGCTGCGATTCAGGTTGTCGCGGAGCAGGCCATGGGTGCGCAACCGGGTCGGTCGCACGAACCGGGACGGCCTCATCGAGTTCCGGCTGCGGCCGGTCGTACCCGGCCGGCGCTGGTACCGCGCGAACACAGCGAGGGCGGTCAGCGACCCGGTGCGGGTGCTGGTCTACCGCTGCCCGCTGCCGTACGACCGGTCGCCGGCCGTCGTCGAGGCGACCCGCTGCACCGCCCCCGTCAGCTGATCAGAGCGTCACGGACCGACGGTGCCGGTGCGGCGCCCCGAACAGCTGCCCGAGCGCGTGCGCGCGCTTGAAGACCAGGTGGGCGTCGTGCTCCCAGGTGATCGCGATCCCGCCGTGGAGCTGGACGCACTCCGCGGCCACGTGCTGCGCAGCCTCCAGTGAGTACGACGCCGCGGATCGCGTCAGGAGCTCGGCTTCTGCCGGTGCGGTGTCGGGGTCGGAGAGCGCGTAGGAGGCGGCCCAGCTGGCGGAGCGGGCCAGCTCGGTGCGGCAGAGCATGTCGGCCATGCGGTGCTTGAGCGCCTGGAACGAGCCGATCGGGCGGCCGAACTGGACCCGCTCCTTGCTGTAGTCGACGGTCATCCGCAGGGCGCGGTCGCACAGGCCCACCGCCAGTGCGGAGACGGCCGCCGCGCCGACGAGCTCGGCGCGGGCGCGGGCGGCGCCGCCGTGGCCGATCACCGCAGCCTCGGCGCCGGCGACGTCGACGAAGGCCAGCCGGATGCTCTGGTCCATCGACTCGGCCCATCGAGCCCTGGGCTCGGCGAGCTCCACCAGGTCGTCACCGACCACGGCCAGCACGATCGCCGCCCGGTCGCCGTCGAGCACGGACGCGTCGCCGAGGACGAGGGTGACGATCTCCCCGGCGGCGATGCGGGGGAGCAGTCGCTGCCTGGCCTCGTCGCTGCCGCCGGCCAGCAGCGCCTCGGTCGCGATGGTGGTGGCCAGCAGGGGAGAGGGCGCCAGCGAGCGACCGATCTCCTCCAGCACCACGGCGGTCTCGAAGAAGCCGGCCCCGACGCCGTCGTACTCCTCGGGGATGGCGAGGGCCGCCACGCCGATCTGCTCGCAGAGCGTGACCCAGAGCGCCTCGTCGTGTCCGGTGGGCGAGGTGGACGCGGCCCGGACCGCCGCCGAGTCGGCCCGCTTCTCGAGCAGGCTCCGGACGGTGGCCGCGAGCTCGGCCTGCTCGGCGCTGAGCGCGAACCGCATCACCGGTCCTCCGCGCCGGCCGTGGGTGCCGTCACCGACTCGAGCACCCGGGCTCGGTGGAACGCCGGCGTGCCCCAGGCAGTGACCAGGGCCCGGATCCTCGTCAGCCAGATGCTCAGGTCGAACTCCTGGGTGTACCCGATCGCGCCGTGCACCTGCAGGCCGCTGCGCGACGCGAGGTAGGCCGCGTCGGAGCACGCCACCTTGGCTGCCGAGACCGAGAGGGGTGTCGGGTCCAGCGCTGCCCCGAGTGCCAGCGGACGTGCGAAGTCCAGCGCGATCCGGACGTCGGCGAGCTTGTGCTTGACGGCTTGGTAGGAGCCGATCTCGCGACCGAACTGCCTGCGCTGCTTCACGTAGGTCACCGAGTCGGCCAGCACCCGCTCGCCGGCGCCGAGGAGCTGGGCGGCGGTGGCGAGCGCGGCCAGGTCGAACGCGTGGGCCAGGTCGCTCGCCGGCAGGGCTGCGCCGGACGTGACCGCGAAGAGGCGGCGGGTCCGGTCGACCGACGGTCGTTGCGCCTCGCTGACGGCGGCCG
>NZ_SSXI01000253.1 GCF_004803405.1 Nocardioides sp.
CGCGACCATCGAGACGAAGAGTTGTCGATCCGGGCGTTGGCCGAGAAGCACAGGGTTCATCGGCGCACGGTTCGTGCAGCGCTGGACCAGGCGATCCCTCCGGCACGGAAACCGCCCGAGCGGGTCGCGCCGGTGCTGGGCCCGCACGTGGCCTTGATCCGGTCCTGGTTGACCGCTGACCTGACCGCGCCGCGGAAGCAGCGGCATACCGCCCGCCGGGTCTGGCAGCGGTTGCTCGAGGAGGAGGGCGTGGTGGTGGCCGAGTCCAGTGTTCGTGGGCTGGTTGCGCAGCTGAGGGTCGAGGTCGGCGGTGACCGGGCGCAGGTGATGGTGCCCCAGACCCATCCGGCGGCCGAGGAGGCCGAGGTCGACTTCGGTGAGTTCACCGCGGTGATCGCGGGGGTGGTGATGAAGGTGTTCATGTTCTGCCTGCGCCTGTCGCACTCGGGCAAGGCGATCCATGTGGCGTATGCGAACCAGACCCAGGAGTCGTTCCTCGACGGCCACGTCCGGGCCTTCGAGCGGCTCGGTGGGGTCCCGACCGGGATGATCCGCTACGACAACCTCAAACCCGCGGTGATCCGCGTCGCGCTGGGCCGAGACCGGTTCGAGCACCCCAGGTTCATCGCGCTCCGCTCGCACTATGGCTACGACTCGTTCTTCTGCGCCCCCGGGATCGAGGGTGCGCACGAGAAGGGCGGGGTCGAGGGTGAGATCGGCCGGTTCCGTCGGCGGCACCTCACCCCGGTCCCGCACGTCGCCTCGCTGGCGGCGTTGAACCTGGCGTTGGCCGCGGCCGATGCCCGCGACGACGCCCGCCGGATCGGTGCTCGCGCGGAGACGGTGGGGGCGGCCGCAGCGCGCGAGCTGCCCCTGCTCAACCCGCTGCCCGAGGTCTTTGATGTCTCCTTGTCGCTGTCGTGCCGGGTCGATGCGAAGGCGCGGGTGTGTGTGCGGCAGTCCTACTACTCGGTCCCGGCCCGGTTCGCCGGCCGTCGGCTCGAGGTCCGCCTCGGTGCCACCGGGGTCCGGGTCCTCGACGCCGGGAGGCTGGTCGCCGAGCACACCCGGTCGCTGCACAAAGGCAGCGAGGACCTGGTGTTGGACCACTACCTGGAGGTGCTCACCCGCAAGCCCGGGGCGATGGCCGGGGCCACCGCCCTGGTCGCAGCCCGTGCCACGGGTGCGTTCACCGGCGCCCACCAACGGTTCTGGGACGCCGCTCGCAGGCAGCACGGCGACGGCCCCGGGACCCGGATCCTGGTCGGGGTGTTGTTGCTGCACCGCACCCTGCCTGCGGCCGCCATCGCTGCCGGTATCGAGGCAGCCCTGATCCTGGGCAGCTTCGACGCGGACCTGGTCGCCGTCGAGGCCCGCAGCGCCCTCCTCGCCACCGGGGATACCTCCAGACCGGTCCCGGTCCCGCTGCCGGTGACCGCATCCGCGAACGCCACCACCCCACGGCCAGCGCCCTCGCTGGCCGCCTACGACCACCTACTCACAGAGGCCATCGCATGAGTCCCGCCACGAAACTCGCACCCCCCGCACCCAGCGCGGTGACCGCTCTGTCCGACCCGGCCGCCGAAGCCGCGATCCACGCCGCCTGCCGACTGCTCGCCCTGCCCACCATCCGCACCGAGGCCGTCGCCATGGCCGAGGCATCGGCCAAGCAACGCCTGTCCCACAAGGCGTTCCTCGCCGAGATCCTCACCGCCGAGTGCGACGAGCGTGACGCCCGCCGCCAGATCCGCCGGGTCAAGGAGGCCAGGTTCCCACGCACCAAACGCCTCACCGACTTCAACGCCGACGCACTCCCGGACCTGCCGCCCGGGACCCTGGCCCACCTCGCGGGCGGAGCCTGGATCGACAAGGGCGAGCCGCTGGTCCTCCTCGGTGACTCCGGCACCGGCAAGACCCACCTGCTCATCGCCCTGGGCACCGCCGCCGCCGAACAAGGACGCCGCGTCCGCTACGTCACCACCGCCGCCCTGGTCA
>NZ_SSXI01000298.1 GCF_004803405.1 Nocardioides sp.
CCCGGTGCCGAGGCCCCTCGGCCTGCTCGCCCTGCAGCGGGCGGCGGGCAACGCCGCCGTCGTCCAGCAGGTCCAGCGCTACGCCGTCGGCGTCCCGGCCACGGCCGACCACGCGACGCTGATGGCGTGGATGCAGGGGAACAACCCGTACGCGCCGGACGAGGCCGCGCGCACCACCGCCCGGTTCAGGTACAACGTCACCTGGGACCACAGCGGCGAGTCCGGGTCGTGGACGCTGACGCCCCGAGACACCTCCACCGTGACGGTCACCAAGTCCGTCGACATGCCCGTGTGGCGGGCGCGAGACCCGGCGCTCCAGGCGGCGTGGGCAGCAGGGGTCACCGCGCTCCGGGCCCACGAGGCTCAGCACGAAGGTGTCGCCGACACCTGGCGGACCACCCTGCTCGGCCGCCTCCTGGCCTTCAGCACGTCGTCCTCCGCCGCCACGCTGCAGGCGGCCCGGAACGAGGCGAACACCGCGCTGGCGGCCGAGTGGCAGACCTGGCTCGCCGAGCACCAGGCGGAGCAGTCCGCACTCGACCCCTACTCGGTCGTCGTCGCGAACCCGCAGGCTCCGCCGGCCACGCCGTAGCCGGCAGCCCGGATCGACTAGGAGCGGCCCTCGAGCATCTGGGCGCGCTGCTTCACCTCGGACCAGCTCGGGTAGCGCTGCCGGAGCGTCGCTCCGCTCGGCACGCCCTCCTGCTCCTTGGCCCACGCCGAGTAGTCCGCGAAGCTGCCCGTGCTTCCCGGCGACCGGAGGTAGGACGCAACCATCCCGATCACCTCGTCGTCCGACCACCGGCGACTGGTCGACCGCGTCTTGTTCGTCGCCACTCCCGCCTTCGCGCAGGCCCCGTTCCACGAGCCGAAGCGGCGGATCAGCAACGCAGGGGACGCGGCGTCCCGACCGCGCTGCCAGGCGTCGTACGAGCCGGCGGTCAGCGGCTCCCCCAGCTCGGCCGCCGCTGCCTGGAGGCGCGCGACAAGGTCCTGGTCGCTGAACTCGGGCGTGCGCATGGCGTCACGCTAACCGTCGGAGGCGGTGTTGGCAGCGGATGCCAGCATGGCGGTGCGGGCGCCCTGCCTGAAGAGTCGACGCCGGAGGTCCCGTGACGAGAATCCTGCAGCTGCGACACCGGACCGACGTCCCATGACCGGGCGCGCGTCCGGACGGGAGCCCAGCCTCGCCGATGTCCGCCTGCCGGACCGGGTACGCGCCGTCGTACTCGTCCTGCACGGCGGCGCCGAGCAGGACGACCAGCCGGTCGACGGGCGCAGTCTGTCCTGGCGACGCGGCCGGCAGCTGGCGCGGGACATCGCCCCGCCGCTCGCCGGCGACGGTATCGGCGTGGTGCTCCTGAGGTACCGCATGAGGGGCTGGAACGTCGCCTCGGACGGGATGCCTGCGCCGGTGGCCGACGCCCGCTGGGCGCTGGACGAGCTGGCTCGGCGCCACGGTCGGCCGGTCGCGCTCGTCGGGCACTCCATGGGCGCTCGGACCGCCGTCGCGGTCGCTGCGCACGCGTCGGTGCATGGCGTCGTCGCGCTCGCACCGTGGTTCCCCCGAGGCGAGCCGGTCGAGCCACTGAGGGCGAAGGCGCTGCGGGCCGCCCACGGCCGGCGGGACCACGTCACGTCGGCCGGAGCGACCCGGCAGTACGTCGAGCGCGCCCATGGCGTCTGCGATGCCACGTTCACCGACATGGGCGACGTGGGCCACTACCTGCTGCGGCGGGTCGCCGCCTGGAACGCGATCGCCGTCGCTGGCGTCCGCGAGGTGCTCGCGGCCCGCTGAGTCAGCGCGTCGCCTTGACCGCCCAGGACACCAGCTCACGAGCCGGACCCTCGGGCGGGTGTGCTCCGCCCTGCCAGACGGCGTGCAGCCGGCGGGTCAGGTCGAGCCCGACGACGGTGATCTGGACCAGTCGACCGGTCGCCAGGTCGTCGCGGACGGCATGCGCCCCGACCGCCGCGGGCCCGGCCCCGGCGGCGACCGCG
>NZ_SSXI01000252.1 GCF_004803405.1 Nocardioides sp.
CGGCGCCAGTGCGAGGACCGCGCCCGATAGTCCGGTCCAGGACAGCGACTACCTCCAGCTCGAGGCAGTTCGGCTCGCCGATATCGCAGCACGACGTAAGACCTTCGGCTTCAACTACGCCGATCTGCTCACGTGGGTCGCACCCAAGTCGCAAATCGATTGTGTTGGACTGGTCCAAGGGAAGATGGCACTCGCCGGCTTGGCTTTCCTGCAGCCTGACTCCGAACTCAAAGCTGGAGAAGGCAAGCAGGCAACCTGGGAATGGACCGTCAGCGATTTCGGTCAGTCGTTCCTGGTGAAGCGACGAGTCAAACTAAGAGACCTGCCCGCAGTTCAACAGCCGGCAAAGGAGCGATTCGTGACCACACATCTCACCGCGCCCGCCCCTTCGGAGCCAATCGCCGTTGAAGCTCAAGCGGAACTCTTGCCTATGCCGCCGGAGCCCTCCAGATCTGACCACCGCCCGACGAACCGCACCTCCGATCCTCCGGTGCCCCCGAACAGGTCAGATTTGAACGTCGACCGCATCTTGCGCTGGCTCCAGGAGAACGGAGCCGACGATCGCGCCGTCGGCCTGGCGACGAGGCGGGTCGCAGAATCCGGCACCGTCGAGCAGATGATTGCATTTGGCGTCGCGCTGCGTTCTATTGTCCGCGGCCGCCGCGCATAAAGCGGGTCCTAGCCAGTAACCTCAAGCTCTGACCCGTTGTCGATGACCTTGGGCTGTGGTCGAACGGTGTCGTCCGCGGTCCGCAGCGCGTCTCCAAACGGGCATCCCCGTGAAGTCGTTTCTATGCCGCGTAATTCTGGGCTGTGACGCGCCCATAGCGGGCGAAACGGGCGCGCCCATTGTGGGCTAGGTAGGACATAGGGCCTCAGGGAGTCGATGCGACTAACCGCTCGAGGGTGTCCCGCCGGTCGTGGCCCGGGTCGAGATAGCGGTCCTGGCCATCAGCACGGCGAGTTGCGTGAGTGCCCGCCGATCGAGTCGAGGAAGACCACGATCACGCTGCTCCGAGGCGATGCTTGCCAGAGCGTGGGTGGCTTCCCTGATGGCCCATCGGGACTGGTCGACGCTGATGGGTCGTCCATCGCGCTGTCGCCAGCCGAGGTAGGTCAGAGCCTTGGCCAATCGCTTGTCGTGCCGTCCCTCAGGTTCAGAAGCAAGGCAAAGAAGGGCCAGCAGTCGAGCCTGGGTCGTGAAGGTGTCTTCGTCGCCATCGACGAGGCGGTCGGCGAGGTGGCGCCACAAGACGACCGGGTCGGTCTGAGCGTCCTTGCCGAGCTTGGTGAGCAGGAGCTTGCCCTTGTACTTCCGAAGCAGGCCGATCTGTTGGAGCGACTGGCGGAACTCGAGCAACGGGATCGTGAGGTCCTCACGATTGCTCTTCCCAATCCAGTCCCCGACCACGGGAACAACTTCCGACGCGACCTCGACGTCGGCGGGCTTGAGATAACCGGCTGCAGTCAGCGCGATGCCGTCGCCGGCTGCACGATCGAGGAACCATTGGTACGCGCGAAGGTTGGCCCTCAAGGTCGCGACGTCCGGTTGCTCGGGAGTCCCGATGGCGAGAGTGCGGGCGATGAAGTCGTCGCCGACCGGCGTCCGTTGGAGCCGGTTCAACAGCAGGACGAGGTCCGGGCGCACTCCCCAGTCGGCAAGTCCGCCGGCAGGTGAGACGAGGCGTTCGTTGAGCTCGGCGACATCGAAGGCAGCGAGCTCGTCGACGATCTCGGCGAGGTATTCGGCATCGCGCAGTCCGCCGCAGTCGTCCGGCGGTGCGGCCCGTTGTCCGTCGACGCACCTGGCCTGGGGGGCGTCGTTCGTCAGCGGGAGGACCTCTTCCAGGCGAATCGTCAGATCCCAGTTGTCGCCGTAGTCGTAGACGTAATGCAAGACGTCGCCCGGCTCGACCAGGGTCTCGTCGAGTGTCACGGCGGCGTCAGGCGTGCCTTCGTCCTCGCCCTCCTCGACGTCGTACTCGCAGAGGAACCACTCAGCGCCCATGTCGAAAGTGTCGCCGCCGATGGAGAAGCGATGCAGGTGGGAGTCGGTCCAGTCGTACGCCGTCTGCAACACCTGGTGGACCGCGGCGAGC
>NZ_SSXI01000196.1 GCF_004803405.1 Nocardioides sp.
ACCGCTGCGGGTTCGGGTGCGGGTGCGCTCCCGGTTGCGCTCGCCGCCCTCACGGTTGCGCTCGCCGCCCTCGCGACGCTCGCGCCCGCCGCGCTCGCCGCGCCCGCGGTCACCGCGGTCACTACGGTCACGGTCGGACCTCGGTGCCTGGGGAGCGGGCGGGACGATCCGGCCCTTGGTGCCCGGCGGGATGCCCTGGTCGTGGAAGAGGTGCTCGGAGGTCGAGTAGGTCTCGAGCGGCTCGTCGAACGGCAGGTCGAGCGCCTTGTTGATCATCTTCCAGCGGTGTACGTCGGTGGCGTCGACCAGCGTGATCGCGATGCCGGAGGCGCCGGCCCGGCCGGTGCGGCCGATCCGGTGGACGTAGGTCTTGTCGTCCTCGGGGCAGGTGTAGTTGACGACGTGGCTGACGCCGGAGACGTCGATGCCGCGAGCGGCCACGTCGGTGGCGACCAGCACCTTGATCTTGTCCTCGCGGAACTTCGTCAGCGCCTTCTCGCGTGCGACCTGCGCCATGTCGCCGTGGAGCGGGCTGGCCTTGAAGCCGCGCTCCTCCAGGTCGTCGGCCACCCGCTGCGCCTGGCGCTTGGTCCGGGTGAAGACGATCATCTTGTCGGCATCCTCGGCCTGCAGGATCCGGCCGATGATCTCCGGCTTGTCCAGGTCGTGGGCCAGGTAGATGAACTGCGCGGTGGCCGGCACCGTCGCGTTCTCGTACGACGACTCCGCGCGGATGTTCATCGGGTGCCGCATGTGGGTGCGGGCCAGGGCCACGATCGCCGCGGGCATGGTCGCCGAGAACAGCATCGTCTGGCGGGTCTCCGGGGTGAGCCGGAGCATCCGCTCGACGTCGGGGAGGAAGCCGAGGTCGAGCATCTCGTCGGCCTCGTCGAGCACGAGCGCGTGCACGTGGGAGAGGTCGAGCGCCTTGCGGTTGGCCAGGTCGAGCAGGCGCCCGGGTGTGCCGACGACGATGTCGACGCCCGCCTCGAGTGCTTCGAGCTGCGGCTCGTAGCCGACGCCGCCGTAGATGGTCAGCACGCGCAGGCCGCGGTCCCGGCCGGCGAGCTCGAGGTCGCTGGACACCTGGAGCGCGAGCTCGCGGGTCGGCGCGACGATGAGCGCCTGCGGCTTGCCCTCGGGGATCTGGTCGTAGTCGGGGTCGGAGGGAGCGATGCTGCGCTGCAGCACCGGGATGCCGAACGCCAGCGTCTTGCCGGTGCCGGTGCGGGCCTGGCCGATCATGTCGGTGCCCAGCAGCGCGACGGAGAGGGTCATCTCCTGGATCGCGAAGGGGTGCACGATGCCGGCACGCTCCAGCGAGTCGCAGATCTGGGCGTGCACACCCATTTCGCGGAACGTCGGGATGACCCGCTCCGCAGCCTCGGTGTTCTCGGCCGTCTCGGTGGTGTCGGGGGTCTCGTTGTCGTTCTCTACAGAAGTCAGGGTCGTGTCGCTTTCGTGAGTGTCGTCAGCCGGTCGGCAGGCGCCAGATTCATAGCGGCTGATTCACACTCAGCCGCGCACATACGTGGGCATGGTGCCCTGCGGGCCACCGGTCGGGCGGCACTCGCTGTGAGCCATGGTACTTGTACCCTGCCCGCATGTCTGAATCCGCCGCCGACGCGACCACGACGCCTGGGTCCCCGGTGCCTGACACCGACCCCGCGTACCGCGAGGCGGTCGTGGATCTGCTCGGCGCGATCGCCTACGGGGAGATCTCGGCCTTCGAGCGGCTGGCAGAGGACGCGAAGCTCGCGCCGACCATCGCCGACAAGCTCGACCTGGCGACCATGGCGAGCGGCGAGATCGCGAAGGTGCATCCGCTGCACGAGCGGATCCGGGCGTTCGGCCGGGACCCGTTCGAGGCGATGGCGCCGTTCCGCGAGCCGATCGAGGAGTTCCACGGGCACACCGCGCCGTCGGACTGGTACGAGGGCCTGGTCAAGGCGTACGTCGGCGACGGCCTGGCCAACGACTTCTACCGTGAGATCGCGGCCTACCTCGATCCCGACACCCGCGACCTGGTGATCTCCGCGATGGAGGAGGGCTACCACGCGGAGTTCGTGGTGGACCGGGTCCGGGCCGGCATCGCGGAGGACCCGCGCCTCGGCGGCCGGCTCGCGCTGTGGGGCCGCCGCCTGATGGGCGAGGCGCTCACCCAGGCCCAGCGGGT
>NZ_SSXI01000285.1 GCF_004803405.1 Nocardioides sp.
CTGCCCCAGCTGCGCGCCGCAGGCCTCGCAGAACCGGGCCCCGGCCGGAGCTGCGACGCCGCAGGACGGGCAGGTCGTGGCATGGGTGGCCGCGGCGGTCGTGGCTCCCGGCGTGGCTCCCGGCGTCTCGCTCACGTGAGGCTCCAGTTCCGAACGGAGTTGGCCTGGTTGACCAGGACCACCCGCTCCTTGAGGTCGACGGTGTCGCGGGCCAGCATCCGTAGCGCGTTCTCGAGCCCGTCCCGCACGCCGGCCTCGGTCGCGGGGACCGAGCCGATCTTCGCGCCGGCGGGCACCTTGCCCGGCTGGGTCACCACCGGCAGCGCCTCGTTGAGGATCCGCACCGTGAACCGCTGGCGGGTCGCGGTGTCGACGCTCGACGTCTCGATGGTGCGCATGGCCTGGTCGAGCACGGCGATGTCCTGCGTGCCGCCGGAGAGGAGCACTTCGGCCCGTTGCTGGCGGCTCTCGGTGTAGCCGCGGCTGGTGGTCGGCACCAGGTCGAGCGCCGCGACCGCCCCGGCGGCGTCGTTGCGGGCGGCGCGCACCCGGGCCATGCCGAAGGCGGCCGGCGGGACGTAGGCCGCGTCGGTCGCGGCGCACACCTGGTAGAGGCTCTCCGCCACCTCCGGCAGCCCGCCCCGTTCGCACGCGAAGGCCAGTCCCAGCTTGGGCGCGAGCTCACCGGGCACCTGTTGGTAGACGGCGTTGAACGATGCCTTCGCGGTGTCGAAGTCCTCGGCCTGCACGGCCGCCAGGCCCTCGATCCACAGCGCCCGCCACTCCCACGGGTCGTCGGCGAGCAGACGCTGGGCGTGCGACCGGGCCACGGCGGGACGGCCGAGGTCCAGTGCAGCCCTCGCCCGCGCCAGCCACACCTCCGCGGTGTCCTCGGGTGCGTTCTCGAGGTCGACGAGCCGCTTCTCCGGATCCTCCGCGCTGATGGTGGACAGCCAGCTGTACTGCGGGTCGGTGGTGTCCTCGCGCAACCGCGGGAGCTGGCTCCACTCGGTGATCGGCCGTGCCGTGGCAGGTGACTCGAACAGCACCGACGCGGCGGACGTGAGCGCCGTACCCATCCGCTTCCTGGCGACGACCTCGCGCAGCACGCCGAGCACCTGCGTGCGCAGCTCGTCGACGGACGCGAAGCGGTCGGCCGGGTCGGGCGCGCAGCACTTCGCGACCAGGTGGTAGAGCGAGTCGTACTGCTGGAACAGCGGGGTCGACTCCACCGGCGGAAGGCTGTGCAGGTAGCTGCCCTGGTAGCCGCGGAACTCCATGCACAGCACCACGATCGTGCGGCCGATCGTGTAGATGTCGGAGGCGACCGACGGGCCGACCTCGGCCACCTCGGGCGCCTGGTAGCCGACCGTGCCGTAGATCGCCGACTCCTCGTCGTCGATCCGGCGCACGCCACCGAGGTCGATCAGCTTCATGGCGTCGCCGACCTGGATCATGTTGTCGGGCTTGAAGTCGCAGTAGACGAGCCCGAGGTCGTGCAGGTACTGGAAGGCGGGCAGCAGCTCGAGGATGTAGGCCAGGGCCTGGTCGACCGGCAGCGGGTCGTACTCGCCGTTGTTGGCCACCATCCGCTGCTTGAGGATCTGCTTGACCGACTTGCCGCCGACGTACTCCATGACGATGTAGCCGGCGCCCTCGTGCGTCACGAAGTTGTAGATCTCCACGATCAGCGGGTGCTCGACCTGCGCGAGGAACTGCTGCTCGGCGATCGCCGCGGCCAGCGCGTCCGGGTCACCGGAGTTGAGCAGACCCTTGAGGACCACCCACCGGTTGGAGACGTTGCGGTCCCGCGCCAGGTAGATCCAGCCGAGGCCACCGTGCGCGAGGGCACCCGCCACCTCGTACTGCCCGGCCACCAGGTCGCCCGGCTGCAGCTTCGGGGTGAACGAGAACGGCTGCCCGCAGTTGGGGCAGAAGCCCTCGCTCCGGCCCGGCTGCCCGTCGATGCTGCGGCCCACCGCCTTGCCGCACTTGGAGCAGCTGCGCTTGTCCTCGGGGACCTGCGGGTTGACCATGATCGCCTTCGCGGCGTCCACCGGAGGAGCGGGAGGTACGACGGTCAGGCCCGCGCCGAGGCGCGCGGTCCGCATCCGCTGGGACCCGGTCCGGGTGCGGCGCGTCGCCAGGCTGCCGTCGGTGCCGGCGCGACGCGAGCCGAT
>NZ_SSXI01000002.1 GCF_004803405.1 Nocardioides sp.
AACCGAGAGGCTGTGGGAGAGTAGGACGCCGCCGGACATACCTTCACGTAGGGGCCACCTCCGGGTGGCCCCTACGCTATTTACCCCTCACATTGTTCAATAGAGATTTCGACGTCCAGGAGAGAGACGGTCATGGCAGACGAGCGAGGCCGACGCGACGGAACGCCGAGGAAGGCAGCGCCCAGGAAGGGCGCCGCCCCGCGCAAGGGCGCAGCCCCCCGCGCCGCAGGCGCGAAGTCGGGCACGGGCTCGGAGCGGAAGCCCTTCGACCGCAAGCCCGCCGGCCGTGGCGGCAAGCCCGGTGAGCGCCGCGAGGGCGATCGTCGGCCGGCCTCCGAGCGAAAGGCCGCGAGCGACCGCAAGCCGGTCGAGCGTCGCGTCCGTACGACCGAGGAGCAGGCCACCTACGACGGCCCGCCCCTCCCCATCGAGATCACCGGTGCCGAGCTGAGCCCGTCGGTCCGCGCCCATCTCAAGGGCATGCCCGAGAAGCTGGCGTCCAGAGTGGCGCGGCACCTCGTCGCAGCCGGCCAGCTGGTCGACGAGGACCCGGAGACCGCCTACCAGCACGCCAAGGCCGCGCGGGCCCGCGCTCCTCGGATCGCGGTCGTGCGCGAGGCGGCGGGTGAGGCCGCCTACGCCGCCGGGCACTACGCCGAGGCGCTCTCGGAGCTGCGCGCGGCGAAGCGGATGAACGGCGCGACGGCGTACCTCCCGATCATGGCGGACTGCCATCGCGCGCTGGGGAATCCCACCCGTGCGTTGGAGCTCGCGAAGAGCCCGGCGGTCGCCCGCTTCGAGGCCGCTGCGAAGGCGGAGATGACGATCGTGGAGGCCGGCGCGCGCCGTGACCTGGGGCAGTTCGACGCAGCCCTGCGGACGCTCGAGGTGGCGCCCCTCAACAACAAGAGTCGTGAGCCGTGGGTGGTTCGCCTGCGCTACGCCTACGCGGACACCCTCGAGCAGGCAGGTCGGCTCACGGACGCGCTGACCTGGTTCCACAAGACCAACGCGATCGACGCCGAGGAGCTCACCGACGCGGCAGACCGTGCCGAGGCCCTCGAGCGACACGTCGACCGGGGCTGAGCCGCTCCGCTATCCGGGCCGCCCGGCGATCGCCACGATCGCCTGGTGATGCCCGGCCTCCTGCGTGTCCCAGTGGAGGTCCTCCCGATAGGCGACCCGGACCCGATCGATGACGGCCAGCGCCGGGACGTCGGACTCGACCTTCAGCACGATCGAGTCGCCGGCGACGAAGCGCTCTCCCTCGGGGTTGATGATCACGCTGCAGAACTCGTCAGGTTTGGTCGTGACGCCGATCGCGCCTCGGCGGCACAGCACCGGCGTGACGGAGATCTTCTCGTTGGCGGTGGCGTGCACCTTCACTCCCGAGATCCGCAGGGTCCGGCCGAAGTCCTTCGGAGCCGTGAACATCCCGATGTAGAGCGGGGTGCCGACCACGCCGCTGGCATTGACCGAACGCTCCGACACGGGGAGGTCCTCCGGCGTCGCTGCGTACCAGACCAGCCAGCCGACGAGAAGTGCCACGGCTCCGCCGATCAGGCTGTATCGCCATCCCTTCGACTGCCACGAGGGGCGAATGGCTCGGGGCGCGCGGAGTCCGCTGCGCGTCTGGTTCGCTGACTGCGGTCTCCCGCCTGCCGACGTCCTCCGCCGGGCAGGCGTGGCCTTGCGTCGCCCGGGAGCCGGAGTGGCTCCGGACGCGGCTTCCCCCAAGGTCATGGTCGAACCATAGGACACCGTTCCGAGAGGCCCACGAACCTGTCAGACTCCGGTGCATGGGTCTCCCAGGCGTCCGCAGCTCCGGGCACCCGAAGCGGCCGACGCTGGAAGGCAGCGTCGCGGTCCGTGACGGTCGTCGGCTGAGCTTCGCCGAGTACGGCGCCCACCGCGGGCCGGCGATCGTGTGGATGCACGGCACCCCCGGTGCCCGGCGGCAGATCCCGCTGGACGCCCGGCTCTACGCCGAGGAGGTCGGCATCCGGCTGATCGGCGTCGACCGTCCCGGCATCGGGTCGTCCACCCCGTACCTCTATCCCCACGTTCGGGACTGGACCGAGGACCTGGCCCTCCTGGTCGACGCACTGGCGATCGACACCCTCCGGGTGATCGGTCTGTCCGGAGGTGGTCCGTACGCGCTCGCCGCCGGTGCCGCCATGCCCGACCGAGTCCACGGGATCGGCGTGCTGGGCGGCGTCGCGCCCACCCGCGGCGCCGACGCGGTCGACGGCGGCCTGCTCCGGCT
>NZ_SSXI01000167.1 GCF_004803405.1 Nocardioides sp.
CCGCGCGCGGCGGCGCACCCCGGCCCTTGTGTTTACGCGCCTCCGCCGGAGACGGTGGGGGGATCCAGGAAGAGAGACAGATCATGATGAGCTCCCGCAACGCGATGGCCGCCAGCGCCACCCTGCACTGCCTCACCGGCTGCGCGATCGGCGAGATCCTCGGCCTGATGATCGGGACCGCCGCCGGCCTGGGCAGCGGCCTGACGATCGCGCTCGCCGTCGGGCTGGCGTTCCTCTTCGGCTACGCCCTGTCGACGCTGCCGCTGATCAAGGCCGGCCTCGGCTTCGGCGCCGCTCTCAGCGTCGTCTTCGCCGCGGACACCCTGTCGATCGCCGTCATGGAGCTGGTGGACAACGCCGTCATGGCCCTCATCCCGGGCGCCATGGACTCCGGCCTGGTCAACCCGGTCTTCTGGGTCGGCATGATGATCGCCCTCACCGCCGCCTTCCTCGCGGCGTTCCCGGTCAACCGGTACCTCATCGACAAGGGCAAGGGCCACGCCCTCACCCACGAGTACCAGCACGGGCCGGGCCACGAGGGGCACGACGCCGCGCCTGACGCCGGCCACTCCCACCACCATCACTGAGCTGGAGCGACACGATGAACACCAACACCCTTGCCGCAGCCGTGATCGGCTTCCTCCTCGGCGGGCTCACCGTCTCCATCGCCGCCGAGCTCGAGGACGACAACGGCCCGGCCCCGAGTCACGGCTCGAGCAGCCATCAGACGCTGGAGCACTGAGGCGTGCGGATCTGCTGACGGCGGACCCGCCCCCGGCGGAATCGCTTGGAACCCGCCGCCGCGGCGCGGACCGTGGAGCCATGACCACGACACCTGCCGAGCGGCTCTCCGGACCCTTCGACGAACAGCTCGCGACACGCCTCCTCCAGCAGCGGATCATCGTGCTGGGCCAGGAGGTCGACGACACGGTGGCCAACCGCCTCTGCGCCGCGCTCCTGCTGCTCTCCGCCGAGGACCCGCACCGCGACATCAGCCTCTACATCAACTCGCCCGGTGGCTCGGTCAGCGCCGGGCTGGCCATCTACGACACGATGCGGATGATCCCCAACGACGTCAGCACCCTCGCGATGGGGCTCGCCGCCAGCATGGGTCAGTTCCTGCTCACCGCCGGCACCCCTGGCAAGCGGTACGTCCTTCCGCACGCCCGGGTGCTCCTGCACCAGGGCTCGGCCGGCATCGGTGGCACGGCGATCGACATAGAGATCCAGGCCGAGAACCTCGAGCACACCAAGGACGTGATGATGAGGCTGACCGCCGAGCACACCGGACAGCCCGTGGAGAAGGTCGAGCGGGACGCGCTGCGCGACCGGTGGTTCACGGCGGAGGAGGCCAAGGAGTACGGCTTCGTCGACCATGTCCTCACCGACGTGCGCGCGGTGGCGCCGACGCGCAGCACCGCGGCCTTCGGAGGTGCGCGATGAGCCAGTACACGATCCCGAGCGTGGTCGAGCGCACCCTGCACGGGGAGCGGGCGGTCGACATCTACTCGCGGCTGCTCAGTGACCGGATCGTCTACCTCGGCACCGAGATCGACGACGGCGTGGCCAACGTGATCATCGCCCAGCTGCTCTACCTGGAGTCGGAGAACCCGGACTCCACGATCAACCTCTACCTGAACTCGCCGGGCGGATCGGTGACCGCGATGCTCGGCATCTACGACACCATGCAGTTCGTCAAGGCGCCGATCGCGACCACCTGCATCGGCCAGGCCGCGTCGTCGGCGGCCGTGCTGCTCGCGGCGGGCGACCCCGGTCGGCGGTCGATCCTCCCGCGGGCGCGGGTGATCCTGCACCAGCCGTCGGGCGGCGGTCAGGGCACGCTGCCGGACCTGGCCGTCCAGGCCAAGGAGATCGCGCGGCTGCGCAACGAGATGGAGCAGGTGCTCGGCCAGCACACCGGGCAGACGGTCGAGCAGCTGCGGCACGACACCGACCGGGACCTGATCCTCGACGCGCAGGCGGCCGTCGCCTACGGCGTGGCCGACGAGGTGGTGGCCAGCCGGAAGCTGATCGCCGCCTGAGTCAGGCCGCGAGGCAGACCGGGCCGCGGAGCCGGCGGCTCACCTCGGCGGTCAGGTCGGCCAGGGAGAGGCCGAGCGCGCCGGCCGCGGCCGCGAGCATCTCCGAGCTGGGCTCCTTGAGCCCGCGCTCGATCTCGGAGAGGTACTGCACCGAGATGCCCGCGTCGCTCGCCACGTCGCTGAGGGTGCGCTCGCTGCGGTGTCGCTCGTCGCGCAGGACGCGGCCGGCGGCCTCG
>NZ_SSXI01000314.1 GCF_004803405.1 Nocardioides sp.
ACGCGGCCGGGCCGCTGCCCGAGTCCGACGGCGGCCTCGTCGCCCAGCGACAGCGCGTCGAGCGGCCGCGCGAGGAGGACCGCCGCCAGCAGTCCGAGCGCGAAGAGCGGCAGCAAAGGCGGTACCGCCGCGGCGTCCCGCCCCGCCAATGACCCGGCGAGCCAGTGCCGCACCTCATCGGCGTTGGCCTCGTTCAGCGCGAGGAGTCCCTGGGTCCAGGCGGACAGGAGCAGGGAGATCAGGGCACCGGAGACCGCCAGGCGAATCGGGGACAGGCCGTCGCGCCCGGTGCTCGCCAGCCCGATGGCAAGGGTGGCCGCAACGGCACCGCCGGCGAACGCAGCCACGACGGCGTAGGTCGCCGGCATGTCGAGGAGGGCGACCGTGACGACGACCGCGAAGCCGGCACCCGAGGTGATGCCCAGGAGAGTCGGCGAAGCCAGCGGGTTGCGGGTCGCGCCCTGGAGGAGGACACCGGCAACCGCGAGACCCGCGCCCGCGACAAGGCCGGCGAGGGTGCGGGGAAAGCGGAGGTCGCGAACGATCAGATGGGCCTGGGTGTCACGGGCACCCAGGACGGCGTCGACGACCTCGCCGAGGGGAAGGGCGACCGAGCCGACAGCGAGGCTCAGGCAGCCCACCAGCGCCAGGAGCCCGAGCAGGGCGACGGGCACCAGCACGCGACGCAGGCGCAGGAGCGGAGACGCGCCGCGGGGCGCCCGGGTGGTCCCGGGCGCCCCTGGCGTCGTGTCGAGTGCGGTCACCGCGCGCTGGCGAAGTACTTCTCAAGGTCCTCGAGCATCGCGTTGGCAGCGCCGATGCCGCCACCGAGGTTCCAGACACTCTCGTCGACCTCGACGACCTTGCCCGCCTTGACCGCCGAGAGGTTCTTCCAGAGGTCGGTCGAGGTCCAGCGCTGGATCTGCTCATCGACCGTCTGCGTGCCCTGCTGGGCGTAGTGGTCGGCGGAGACCATCTCGAAGATGACGTCGCCGTCCATCTCCGGAATGCGCTCCTCGGAGATCTCGATCAGTTGCTCGGAGGTCTCCCAGTCGGCGACCGTCTGCGACTTCGGGCGGGGCAGGCCGGCGTCGCGGATGACCGAACCCGGGAAGCCGGTGAGGTAGATGCGGACCTGGTCGGGCATGAACCGGATGATCGAGACCTCGGTGTCGCCCTGGCCTGCCGCCGTCAGGTCCTCGCCGATCGCGGCGGCACGGGCCTCGTACGCCTCGACGATCTCCTTGCCCTGGTCCTCGCGACACAGAGCCGCGGCGTAGGTGCCGACGTTCTCCTTCCACGCAACGCCGATCGTCTCGGTGAAGACCGTCGGAGCGATCTGGGAGAGCTGTCCGTAGAGAGCCTCGTGGCGCAGCTTGGAGCCCAGGATCAGGTCAGGCTCGAGGGCAGCGATCGCCTCCAGGTCGGGCTCGATCTCGGTGCCGACGACCTCGGCCTCCTCGACCTTCTTCGGGAGGTAGGAGTACCAGTCGTCGGTCCACGGCGAGACGACGCCGACGGGGGTGACACCGAGGGCGAGCGTGCTGTCGGTCTCCCCCTGGCCGAGGGTCACGACACGCTTCGGCGTGCAGGCCACCTCGGTCGTGCCCATGGCGTGGGCGATCTCGACCGCCTCCGTGGGGGCTTCTGCCCCGGAGGTGGAGCCGCCGCAGGCGGCGAGAGTGAGCGAGAGGACGATCGCCGACGAGATGCCGACGAGGGGCTGGAGCTTCATCAGTGGTGGTTCCTTTGAAGGGGCAAACCGGGACAGGAATAAACTAAGGCTTACCTTAGTCACGGTGCTCGGTCGGTCACTCATCGGGCCCCGGAACGAGGCCGTCGACGCGTTCGACAGCGCTGCGTCGCGGCCGGATCACGAACTGATCGTGCGCAGACCGATCGGCCGCACCGGTTTCCTCAGGTGCCGGAATTCATCAACGCCCGCTCCCGCGGGCCGATCGTGCCGGGCGCGGGCGCAGGGCAGCGTCGATCAGTGGCCCCAGAGTCGCGATCACCTCGCGTTGACTCAGGTCCTTCATCGGCGCAGCCCCCAGCGCGTACCGCTGCAGGATCATCCCGGCCACCACCGTCACCGCGGCTGTCGCCCGTCGCCGCGGCAACGGCCCGTCGAGCCGCTGGGCGAGCGGGTCGATGAGCTCATGCTCCAGGAACTCCGACAGCGCCTGACCCTGCCCGCTGTCGCTCACCGCCTCGGCGAGCAGGCGCCTCAGCGGCTGCCCGGTGTCCGGGGAATCCCACACCGTGAGCGCCGCGGCCAAGATGCCGGCGGCCCACGTATCGCGAGGGCCACCGAGTGCGCGCGCCAGCGCATCGCTGGGGCTGATCGGAAGCGTGAGTATGACAACCCC
>NZ_SSXI01000198.1 GCF_004803405.1 Nocardioides sp.
ACGTCCGCATCGGGCACGACGCGCACGATGCCCTGCCGCACGGCTGCGGCGACACCCGCCGCATCGAGGGTGCCCTTGAACTTGTCGGGCGCGACCAGGACCCGCGGCCGACGGCTCGACGTGGCGGTCATGCCGGCGGAGGCGCCGTCGAGCCACGGACCACGAGCTGGTGCGCCGCACGCTGGCGGCGCGGCCGCGCCGCGGGCTCCTTCAGGGCCAGCTCCAGGGCGCTCTCCCCCATCTCCACCATGGGCAGGCGGACCGTCGTGAGGGAGGGCGAGAGGTCCTGGGCGACGGCCACGTCGTCGAACCCGGAGACGGAGATCTGATCGGGCACCGAGACGCCGTGGGAGCGGAGCGTGGAGAGGATGCCGATCGCCATGTCGTCGTTCATCGCGAGCACGGCGGTCACGTCGCGATGGCGGGTGAGGATCTCCTCCGCCGCCGCCTTGCCGCCGTCCCTGGTGAAGGCGGCCTCGATGATCGGGACCCGGTCGAAGTCGATGCCCGCGGCCGCGAACGCCTCGGCGACGCCGGTCAGCCGGTCGGCGATCGTGGTCAGCTCCCGCGAGCCGGTGGCGACCGCGATGCTGCGGTGCCCCAGACCCAGGACGTGCTCGGCGACAGCTCGGCCGCCCTTGATGTTGTCCGGCACCACCGCGTCGACCCCGAGGTGATGCCGCCCGATCACCGCGACCCGGCCGCCGTTGCGGCGATAGGCCTGGAGATCCGCGCGGGCCGCCGCCTGCATGGCCGGGTCGACGAACCCGGACCCGGCGATCACCACCGCGCCGACGCGGTTGGCCACGAGCATCCGGATCTGGTCGAGCTCCCGCTCGGGGTCCCGGCCGCTGTGGCAGATCTGCACGGTCAGGCCCTCGCGGGCGCCGACCCGGAGCACCCCGCTCGCGATCTCGGCGAAGTAGGGGTCACCGATCTCGTGGACGACGAGGCCGACCGAGCGCGACGTCCCGGCGGCCAGGCTGCGGGCGTGCAGGTTGGCGACGTAGCCCATCTGCCGGGCCACCTCCCGCACCCGCTCGGCCACCGACGGGCTCACCCCGGTCGCGCCGCTGAGGCTGCGTGACGCCGTGGCGATGGAGACTCCGGCCTGCTCGGCCACGTCCTGCAAGCGGAGCGTCGTTCGCGCCTTCTCCACCCGCGCCTCCCACGGTCAGGACCTCTTCAGGTCCGGAATCGGTCTGCATGTGACCCTTGCCACGTCGCCGTGGGTCAGCCTAGAGTACCCGAAAGCGCTTACGAAAGCGCTTACGTCCACTCTCCCGAGGAGCGACATGAAGGTCACGACCCGCCTCCGCATCTCTACCCTCGCCCTCGCGGGCAGCCTGGCCATGACCGGCTGCATCAGCAGCGGCGGCAACGAGGGCGGTAGCGACGACACGATCACGATCGGCATCTCACTGCCACTGACCGGCGACTTCTCCGAGCCCGGCAAGGGCGTCGAGCGCGGCTACGAGGCCTGGGCTCAGTACGTCAACGACAACGGCGGCCTCCTGGGCAAGCAGGTCGAGCTCAAGATCCTCGACGACCAGTCGAACGCCGACCGGGTCGCCTCCGACTACGAGAAGCTGATCAACCAGGACGGGGTCGACCTCGTGTTCGGACCGTTCTCCACCCGGCTGGTCGTTCCCGCCGCACAGGTGGCGCAGGACTACGGCTTCCTCTTCGTCGAGCCCGCAGGCGCCGCTCCCGAGGTGTTCGAGCAGGGCTTCGACAACCTCTTCTACGCCGCCCCAGCGGTGGCCGACGACCACTACGACCACCTGGCCGACTACATCGAGGCGATGCCGGCGGACCAGCGGCCGAAGACCGCGGCCTACGCCACGATGGACGACCCGTTCGCGCAGGGCACCGCTTACGGGCTCAAGGACCGGCTCGAGGAGATGGGCGTGCGCACGGTGGCCGACGAGGTCTACCCCCCGAACACCACCGACTTCAGCAGCATCGCGGCCAAGGTCGCGGACACGAACGCCGACATCATGGTGGGTGGCACGCAGTACCAGGACGCGGTCAACCTGATCATCGCCCTGCAGCAGCTGAACTACCAGCCGAAGATGGCGGCCTTCTCCACGGCGCCGACCAACCCGGAGTTCCCCGAGGCGATCGGGGCCAAGACCGAGGGCATCCTCTCGCCCACGGGCTACACCCCGGACGCTGACTGGCCCTCCAACGTCGAGTTCGTCGAGTTCTACACCGAGCTCCACGGCAACCCGCCGGGCGAGGACGAGGCGAACGCCTGGACCACCGGCCAGGTCGTCGCCGCTGCCGTCGAGGCCGCGGAGTGCGCCGACCCGAGCGAGGAGTGCCAGCAGGAGCTCATCGACTGGCTCCACGGGAACCAGGTCGACACCGTCGTCGGTCCCCTCTCGTGGGACGAGGCCGGTCGGCCGCAGAGCGCGCACATGATCCAGCAGTACGTCGACGGGAAGATCCGGATCGTCCTGCCGGAGGAGCAGGCCGAGGCCGAGATCATCCCGGTCAAGCCGGCGTGGTGACCCGAGAGCCCCGAGAGTCCCGACAGCCCCAACAGAGAGCCTGACCTTTCATGTCCCTGCTCATCCAGAGCATCGTCCTCGGCCTGCTGCTGGGAGGGCTCTATGCCCTCCTGGCAGCCGGTCTCACGCTGTACTTCGGCGTGATGCGCGTGGTGATGATCGCCCACTCGGCGTTCCTGATCCTCGCGGCCTACCTCGCCTGGTTCTTCTCGACCGAGACCGGGCTCGACCCGCTGCTGTCGCTCCTGGTCACCGTCCCGCTCTTCTTCCTCATCGGCGTGGGCATGCAGCGCCTGCTGATCTCCCGGCTCCGCCCCGCGACGATGACGATGATGTCGGTCCTGCTGACCTTCGCGATCGCCCTGACGATCGAGGGCCTGCTGGGATACGTCTTCACCGGCACCCAGCGACGGGTGCGTCTGTCCTACGGCGGCGGCGACTTCGAGGTGTTCGGCGCCAACATCGCGGTGGTCAAGCTGATCGCCTTCGGCCTCGCCGCCGTGTCCCTGCTGGTGCTCTACCTCGTGCTCACCCGGACCCGGTTCGGGCAGGCGCTGCGGGCGACCATCCAGCACCCGGAGGCGGCCCGCCTGGTCGGCATCAACACCGACCGGATCGCCGGCTACGGCTTCGGCATCGGCCTCGCCACCGCGGCGGTCGGGGGTACGGCACTCTCGCTGGACTCCACCATCTACCCGTCCCTGCACTGGCACTGGATCGGCCCGCTGATGGCGATCATCGTGGTCGGTGGCCTGGGCAGCATCCCCGGCGCCGCCATCGCCGCGATGGTCCTCGGGCTCGGGCAGAGCCTGCTGCAGATCCCGCTCGGCACCACGTGGGCGCAGACGTTCTTCTACCTCGCGCTCTTCGCCACGCTCATGGTCCGCCCCCAAGGATTCTTCGGAGGTCGTCTTGCCCAGCGATTCTGAGGTGCGCCGCGGGTCCGTCCTGATCACGACCCTCAAGATCGTCGGGGTCCTCGTCCTCGCCGCCGCCGTCCTGTCCTTCCCCAGCGTCGCCGGGAACGCGTTCATCCTCTCGGTGGGCGTGGTGATCATGAGCTACGCCGTGCTCGCCACCTCCTGGAACTTCGTCGGCGGCTTCACCGGCTACATGTCGCTCGGTCACGCCGCCTACTCGGGCCTGGGTGCCTACGGCACCGGGCTGATCGTCATCCACACCGACATCAACCCGTGGGTCGCACTGGGGCTCAGCGGCCTGCTGGTCGCCGTACTCGCCGTCCCCGTCGGCATCGCGAGCCTGCGGGTCCGTGGCGCGTCCTTCGTGATCGTCTCGATCGCGATGGTGCTGATCCTGCTGCTGGTCTTCCAGTCGTGGGGCGAGGTCACGGGCGGCTCGAACGGCCTGCGGGTCCCCCGCCCCTTCGGGCCCGAGGTGCTGCGACCCGAGCAGCACGAGCGGTTCTTCTACCTGCACGCCGCCCTGCTCGCGACCGCGCTGCTCGTGTGGTGGCTGATCGACCGCTCCCGGTTCGGCATCGGTCTCAAGGCGGTCCGCGAGGACGAGGACAAGGCGCAGGCGCTCGGCGTGCCGACCTTCAACTACAAGCTGGTCGCCTTCGTCGTCTCGGCCTTCTTCACCGCCCTCGGTGGCGGCCTGTACGCCCTCTGGTTCGGCTTCCTCGACCCGATCTTCCAGTTCTCGATCCTGGTCGGGTCCTACATGGTGCTGATGAGCCTGCTGGGTGGCATCCGCAGCCTGTTCGGGCCACTCCTGGGGGCGGTCATCGTCGGGTACGCGCTGGAGTTCTTCAAGGCGGAGTACGGCGACACCCAGTTCCACCTCGTCGCGCTGGGCCTGCTGCTGGCGATCGTCGTCCTGTTCATGCCCGACGGGATCATCCCGGCCCTCACCCAGCTGGCGCGGCGCTTCGCACCGCAGGCCTCCAGCATCCGCGAGATGACCGCGGCCGACCTGGCCGAGCGGCGACGCGACGCCGATGCCGACGCGGACGGGTCGTCGGAGGAGAACAACGGGACCGAGCACCACGTCACGGAAGGAGCCCGGTCGTGACCGCCCCCGACCCCACCCCCGTCGAGGTAGAGACGCCCTTCGAGGTCGGTCTCGCCACCGAGGGACTCAGCAAGGCCTTCGGCGGCGTCCAGGCCGTCGACGGCGCGAGCGTCCAGTTCCACCACGGCAAGGTGAACGCGCTGATCGGTCCCAACGGGTCCGGCAAGACGACGTTCTTCAACTGCGTGACCGGCATGATCCGGGCGGACGCCGGCACGGTCAGCTACCGCGGTCGGTCCATCACCGGCAAGGCTCCGCACCGGATCGCCCGCGCGGGCATCGGGCGCAGCTTCCAGCTGTGCCGGGTGTTCCCGCGGATGACCGTCCTGGAGAACATGCTGACCGCGGTCCGGCCCGGGAGCCTTCCTCGCCTGCTCGCCTCCGCCCACCATCGCGACGACGTCGAGCGCGCCCGCGAGCTGCTCGCTCGGGTGGGCATCGAGCACCTCGAGCGCGCGGAGGCCCGGGACATCTCCTACGGCCAGCAGAAGCTGCTCGAGCTCGCCGGGGTGCTGATGGCCGACCCCGAGACGATCATGCTCGACGAGCCCGCCGGCGGCGTGAACCCGGCGCTCATCGAGCGCATCGCCGAGCTGGTGCGGTCGCTGAACGCCGAGGGCCGGACGTTCATCGTCGTCGAGCACAACATGGAGCTCGTCATGAGCCTCTCCGACCACGTGGTCGTCTTCGACCGTGGTCGACCCATCTGTGAGGGACCGCCCTCGGTCGTGCAGAACGACCCCCGAGTCCTGGAGGCCTACCTTGGCATCTGAGTACCTGCTCGAGCTCGAGGACATCGAGGCCGGCTACGGCCGCGCCGCGCTGGTCCTCCGCGGGCTGACCGTCAAGGTCCCGCCGGCCACCGTCGTCTGCCTGGTCGGCCCCAACGGCGCCGGCAAGTCCACCGTCCTCAAGGTGGCCAGCGGCATGCTGACCCCCCGCTCCGGGACCATCCGGGTGGCCGGTCAGGACGTCACCGGCTTCAACCCGCAGAAGATGCTGGGCGCCGGCCTCTCCCACGTCCTCCAAGGGCACAGTGTGTTCAAGGAGATGTCGGTCGAGGAGAACGTGATGCTCGGCGCGTACTCGCTCACCGACCGCGCCGAGATCGCCGAGCGGGTCGACTTCGTCAAGGACCTGTTCCCGATGGTGGCCGAGCGCTGGAAGGCGCTGGCCGGTGCCCTCTCCGGCGGCCAGCAGAAGCAGGTGGAGTTCGCCCGCTCGCTGATGGTCAGGCCGCAGGTGGTGCTGCTCGACGAGCCGTCGATGGGCCTGGACCCGAAGGCGACCGCCATCGTGTTCGAGCAGGTGGTGCGGATGCGCGACGCCGGCACGGCCGTGCTGCTGGTCGAGCAGAACGCGCGCCGGGCGCTGGAGACGGCCGACCTGGGCTGCGTGCTCGACCTGGGGCGCGTCCACATCTCCGGGCCGGCGTCCGAGCTGCTGGCGGACCCGCAGCTCGCCGAGCTCTACCTCGGTGGTCGGCCGGCGACCCCGACGACCACCTGACCACCGACAGCCCGCGACACGACGAGGAATCGCCAATGCCCGACACCACCTACCGCATCCTGATGAACGGCGTCACCGGCCGGATGGGCTACCGCCAGCACCTGCTCCGCTCGATCCTCGCGATCAGGGAGGACGGTGGCGTGCCGCTGCCCGACGGGAGCCGGATCCAGGTCGAGCCCGTGCTGATCGGGCGCAACGCGGACAAGCTGTCCCGGCTCGCCGAGGAGCACGACATCGCGGCGTGGACCACCGACCTCGACAGCGCTCTGGCCGAGGACGGTGTCGACCGGGCCCCGATCTACTTCGACGCCCAGGTCACCAGCGAGCGCAAGAAGGCGATCCTCAAGGCCGCGGCCGCCGGCAAGCACATCTTCACCGAGAAGCCGATCGCCGAGTCCGTGGCGGAAGGACTCGAGCTCGTCGAGGCCGCCGAGCGGTACGGGATCATCAACGGTGTCGTCCACGACAAGCTGTACCTGCCCGGACTGATGAAGCTCAAGCGGCTCATCGACGGCGGCTTCTTCGGCCGGATCCTCTCGGTCCGCGGCGAGTTCGGCTACTGGGTGTTCGAGGGGGACTACCTCCCCGCGCAGCGGCCCAGCTGGAACTACCGCGCCGAGGACGGCGGCGGGATGGTCCTCGACATGTTCTGCCACTGGAACTACGTGCTGGAGAACCTCTTCGGCCGGGTCGAGGCGGTCACCGCGAAGGCGGTCACCCACATCCCCGAGCGGTGGGACGAGAGCGGCCAGCGGTACGACGCCACGGCCGACGACGCCGCGTACGCGATCTTCGAGCTGGCCGGCGGCGTGATCGCCCAGGTCAACTCGTCCTGGGCGGTCCGGGTGGAGCGCAAGGAGCTGGTGGAGTTCCAGGTCGACGGCACCGACGGCTCCGCCGTCGCGGGACTCTTCGGCTGCCGGGTGCAGCCCCGGGAGCTGACGCCGATGCCGGTGTGGAACCCCGACGTGCCCACCTCGGAGGACTTCCGCTCCCAGTGGGCCGAGGTGCCCGACAACCAGCAGTTCGGCAACGGGTTCCGCGCCCAGTGGGAGCAGTTCCTGCTCGACGTCCACCACGGCCGGCCGCACCGCTACGACTTCGCCGCCGGTGTGCGCGGCCTGGAGCTGGTCGACGCCGGTCTGCGGTCCTCCGCCGAGGGCCGCCGGATCGAGATGCCGCGCCGATGACCCGCACCGGCCGCGTGGAGGTCCCGCTCGCCGACGGCGGGTGGGAGGGCGTCGTACTCCGTGAGCCACGGCAGTGGAAGGACCACCCGCAGCCGTTCGCGAGCCGGGTCGCCTTCGCCGCGGCGCACGTCGTCGCCGACCCGCGCGGTGAGAACGTCCCGGGCGCGCCCGCGGTCGTCGACTGGGACTCCACGCTGGCGTTCCGGCGGGAGCTGTTCCGCTATGGCTTCGGTGTCGCCGAGGCGATGGACACCGCGCAGCGCAACATGGGGCTCGACTGGCCCGCCGTGCAGGAGCTGGTGCGCCGCAGCGCCGAGCAGGCGCGCGACTACGGCGCCCGGATCGCGTCCGGCGCCGGCACCGACCACCGCGACCGGCTGTCCACGCCGGCGGAGGTCCGCGACGCCTATCTCGAGCAGGTCGGCTTCATCGAGTCCACCGGCTCACAGGTGATCCTGATGGCGTCGCGCCACCTCGCCGCGGTCGCGACCGGCCCCGACGACTACCTCGCGGTGTACGACGACCTCCTCGCCCAAGTGCGCGAGCCGGTGATCCTGCACTGGCTGGGCGAGGTCTTCGACCCGCAGCTGCGTGGCTACTGGGGCTCCCCGGACGTCGCCGAGGCGACCGGGACGTTCCTGGGCCTGATCCGTGAGCACGCCGGCAAGGTCGACGGGGTGAAGGTCTCCCTGCTGTCGGCCGAGCACGAGGTCGGCCTGCGGGCGGCGCTCCCGGACGGGGTACGGCTCTACACCGGCGACGACTTCAACTACCCCGAGCTGATCCGCGGTGACGGCAGCCACCACTCCGACGCCCTGCTCGGCGCCTTCGCCGCCATCGCCCCGGCCGCCGCAGCCGCGCTGAGTGCCCTGGACGACGGCGACCTGGCGACGTACGACGCCGAGATGGCGCCGACGCTGCCCCTGTCCCGGCACATCTTCGAGGCGCCGACCTGGCACTACAAGACCGGCATCGCCTTCCTGGCCTGGCTGTGCGGACACCAGCCCGGGTTCACCATGGTCGGCGGTCTCCAGTCCGCGCGCAGCGTGGTCCACCTGGGTCGGCTGTTCGCGCTCGCGAACCGCGCCCAGCTGCTGCCCGACCCCGAGCTCGCCGCACACCGGATGCGGCTGTGGCTCGAGGCCGCCGGAGCCACGCGATGAGCACCCCCGGGGACGTGACCGCGATCGACGTGCCGTCCCGCGCGCCGGCGCGCATCGACACCCCTGCCCCCGGCGACCCGCGCTTGGGGCGGCTCTCGCTCAACCAGAAGACGGTCGACGGCTGGTCCCTCCGCGAGGCCGTCGACGGGTGCGTACGGCACGGCGTCCCGGCGATCGGGGTGTGGCGGGAGCCGCTCGCGGAGGCGGGTCTCGACAAGGGCATCCGCTGGATCCAGGAGGCCGGTCTGCGGGTGTCCTCGCTGTGCCGCGGCGGGTTCTTCACCGTGGCCGACGCCGGCGAGCGACGACGGCGCCACGACGACAACCTGCGCGCGCTCGACGAGGCGGCCGCGCTCGGCACCGAGTGCCTGGTGCTGGTGCCCGGCGGCCT
>NZ_SSXI01000032.1 GCF_004803405.1 Nocardioides sp.
ACTTGCCGCCCGGTCCGGCGCACTGGTCGAGCCATCGCTCGTCACGGCCCTCGACGCGAGCGCTCGCCAGCGCGAGGGCCACCAGCTGCGAGCCCTCGTCCTGGACGCCGGCCCGACCTTCGGCCACGGCCGGCACGGACGCCGGGTCCCCGCTCTCGAGCACCACGCCGTACGGCGAGTACGGCGTCGGCGTGCCCGGGAGCTCCTCGCGCGTGGAGCGTCCGGGGCGGGCGACCAGGGTGACACGTGGGGGCACGTTGTCGGCGGCGAGAAGGTCGGGCAGCTCCTCGCCGACCACGATCTCCAGCTCGTCGACGACCCAGCGCGGGTGGCTGTGCACGACGGCGAGGTGACCGTTGCGGTCCTCGGCCGGGTCCGGCGCGACCTCGGCGAGCCAGCCGTCCAGGTCCCGGGAGCCGACCGTGCGCAGCACCGCGTTGGCGAAGCCGGCCGCACCGATGCCGACCTTCGTGCGGACCAGGCCCACCGTGGTGTCGATCGCCGCGTGCGCCGGGACCCGCATCCCGAGCAGCTGATGGACGCCCAAGCGCAACGCGTCGAGGACCGCGGACTCGACCTTGCGCAGCGGTCGGTCGATGCAGGCGGTGAGGACGGCGTCGTAGGTCCCCTGGCGCCGGATGGTCCCTGCGGCGAGCTCGGTGGCGAACGCCGCGTCCCGCCCGTCGAGGCCGTGCTTGGCGAGCACGGCGGGCAGCACCAGGTTGGTGTAGCCGCCTTCCGTGCGGACCATGCGCAGCACCTCCAGCGCGGCGGCGCGTGCGGGATCCGCCGGACGCGGGGGCCGTCCCGTCCGCCGTCGCGACCCGGACGACCCGGACGATCTTGACGACCCGGACGACCCGGACGACCTGGTCACTCGAAGCTCGCCGCCTCGGGGAGCCGGACGCCGCGGGCCCAGTCGGCCGCGGCCATCTGCTTCTTGCCGAAGGCTTTGAGCTCGCCGAGCCGGACGGGTGTCGTGGCCGTGCCGACGAGGACCTCGTTCTTGCCGACCCGGATCGCCCCGGGCGACAGGTCGGACTTCGGGTCGCCGGGTGTGCCGGGCACCGGCTGGACCGGGCCCAGCTTCACCCGCTCGCCGCCGAGGGTGGTCCAGGCGCCCGGGCCGGGCGTGCAGGCACGGATCCGGCGGTCCACCCCGACGGCCGGCTCGGCCCAGTCCACCCGGGCGTCCTCGACCGTGATCTTGGGCGCCAGGCTGACCCCGTCCACGGGCTGCTGACGCGCCTCGAGCGAGCCGTCCTCGATGCCGTCGAGCGTGGCCACGAGCAGTCCGGACCCACCCTCGGCAAGCCGAGCGAGCAGGTCGCCGGCGGTGTCGGTGGGTCGGACCCGTTCCGTCATCACCCCGAACATCGGCCCCGCGTCGAGCGCCTCGACGATCCGGAACGTCGTTGCGCCCGTGACCTCGTCGCCGGCCCAGATCGCGTGCTGTACCGGAGCGGCGCCGCGCCAGGCAGGCAGCACCGAGAAGTGCAGGTTGACCCAGCCGTGCGGCGGGATGTCCAGCGCGCTGCGCGGGATGAGGGCGCCGTAGGCCACCACCGGACAGCAGTCAGGTGCCAGCTCGCGCAGCGCCTCGTGGAACTCCGGCTCCCGTGGGTGGCTGGGCTTGAGCACCGGCAGCCCGAGCTCCTCGGCCCGCAGCGCGACCGGGCTGGGGGCGAGCCTGCGGCCGCGGCCGGACGGTGCGTCCGGCCGGGTGACCACGCCGACCAGCTCGTGGCGAGACTCGGCGATCGCGTCGAGCGCTGGGATGGCGACCTCGGGTGTTCCGGCGAAGACGACCCTCACAGGCCGAACCCGCCGGTGGCGTGTGGGGACACCTTGATCGTCGGCCTCTCGAGGCCGAACCACTCCGACTCCCGGATCTCACGCATCGCCGCCTTGCGGGCTTCCGGGTCGAGACGGTCGATGAACAGGATGCCGTCGAGGTGGTCGGTCTCGTGCTGGATGGCGCGGGCGAGGAGCTCCGAGCCCTCGATGGTCACCGGGTCGCCGTGCATGTTGAACCCGGAGGCCACCACGGAGAGGGCGCGCCGGCAGTCGTAGGTGAGCTCGGGCAGCGACAGGCAGCCCTCCGGACCGTCTTGGATCTCCTCCGAGAGCCTCAGCTGCGGGTTGATCAGGTGACCCGCCTCGCCCTCGACGTACCACGTGAAGACCCGCAGACCGACCCCGATCTGCGGCGCGGCGAGACCGGCGCCGGGCGCCGCGAGCATGGTGTCGGTGAGATCGGTGACCAGCTGGCGCAGCTCCGCATCGAAGTCGACGACCTCGATCGCGGGCTTGCGCAGGATCGGGTCGCCGAAGAGGCGGATGGGTCGGATGGCCACGCTGCGAGTCTAGTGAGAGCGGGCGTGCTCACAGTTCGGGCGGGTCGACCTGAACTCGGACCGGCTCCATCTTGCGGGCGGACCGCAGCCGCTGCGCCTCCGCCAGCGCTCGGGCGAGTGCGGCCCCCTGGGCGCGGGGCACCCGGACGACGAGCCGCTCCTCGTCGGCCTCCTCGGCGGGCAGCGGTCCCAG
>NZ_SSXI01000182.1 GCF_004803405.1 Nocardioides sp.
CATCTACAGATCAGACCGTGTCGTCGCAGGATCTCGACCAAAGTGCCTGGGCATCACACCTAGAGCCGACTGAGTCCCAGCCGCACCGACGACGGAGCCCATGGCCCCGGAGCGCGGACCGGCACTTCACGCCACAACGGGAGCAGGCGGACGGGGCCGCGACCGACCAGGCGGAGTGGATCGAGGTAGGTCTCGCCGCGCAGCCAGCCCCAATGGAGGCAGGCCCGCGGGAAGCAGTGCGATCCGACCAGCTCCAGGCTCCCGATCGGCGCTCCGCGTGCGACATCCTCACCGACCTCGACGGAAACCTCGACCGGCTCGTAGGTCGTGCGGGTGTCGCCGTGGCTGACCACCACGACGCCCCGGCCCGCCAGCCGACCTGCGAACCTGACCGTGCCGGGCAACGCCGCGTGGACCCGTTGCCCCGCCGTGCCGGCGAGGTCCACGCCGCGGTGGCCGGCGCCGTACGGCGTGGCGGGGGGATCGAAGCGGGCGACCACCTCGGGCTCGGGACGCAGCGGCCAGACACCCACGGGGTCCTCCTCGGCGTGCGCGGGGCCCGGGGACGACACCAGCAGCACCAGGACGAGCAGCAGCGGGGCTCGGACACGCGGTGACATGGGTGCAGCCTGCCTCGGACGCCCCCCGGCGCCGCCCGGTCGGCTGTCCACCTGTGGACGACTGGCTGCCCTTTCAGGCTTTGTGGACGCCTGATGGCCTTCCCCGACAGCGAGCTCAAAGGGGAGGGTTTTCCCTGTATCGGCGCCGAGGGCCGGCATTGAATACTCGGGAGCGGGACTGGCCGACCGGACCTGGGTCGGCACGGTGGGACACGGCCCACCGGCCCGACCATCGATCGCCGGACGCAGAAGGGACCGCCATGGGACCGGGTGCTCGGCCCGACACGACCACCGCGTCGGTCGTGACCAGCAGCGCAGACCGGATCACGCTTCCCGGCAGGGCGCCGACGGCCCCGCTGCGTCATGAGCCGACCGGTGTGCCCGAGGCGCCGGGCCTGGTCCGACGCCGGCTGAACCGCTGTCTCGACCGCTTCGCGGACGTCCGGATCGGCGCGGTCATCGCCCCGGCCGGCGCCGGGAAGACGACCGCGTTGGCCCACTGGGCCCGGGCGTCCGGGCTGGACGTCACCTGGTGGCGAGCGACGTCTCGTGCGGGTGACCCGGTCGACCAGGTGATTCGCGGGGTGGCCGAGGCAGTGCACGTCCTCGCTCCGCAGCGCGCCCGGGCGAGGGGCCGGGAGTCCCTCGTGGACCGCCTCGCGGAGTACGACGGCAGGCCGGTCATCGTCATCGACGACTTCCATCACGTGGACCATCCCGAGGTGGGCCGTCTGCTCGAGGAGCTCCTGCAGGCGGGCGGGGCCCGGCTGGTCGTGGCGTCACGCCACGAGCCGTCCCTCAACCTCGCGCGATCCGAGCTGCCGAGCGTGGTCGTCGGCGCCGACGACCTCCGGTTCCGGCAGTCCGAGACCGAGGAGCTGTTCGCGACGGTCCACGGGGAGCCGCTGACCGATCAGGACGGTTGGCTGCTCACCCGGCAGACGGACGGCCTCGCGGCCGCCCTCCACCTCTTCCACCAGGCGACCCACGGTGCCGGCGACCAGTCTCGCCGTGACGCGCTGCTGGAGCTCCCCGACGGCGCCACCTTCGCGACCGGGTACGTCGTTCGCGAGATCCTCTCCGGCCTGGACGCGGCCGACCTCCGGCTGCTGCGGCTGACCGCGCCGCTCGAGACGCTCACCCCCGCACGGTGCAGCGGACTCGTCGAGGCCGACTGCGACCGGCGGCTCCGCGAGCTCGCCCGGCAGGGCCTGCTGCGACGGCTCCCGGGCGGCTACGCCGTCGCCCGCGTCGTACGACGGCACCTGATCGAGGAGCTGCGGGACGAGCTCGGCGCCCGGGCCTTCGCCGACCACGCACGATCGTGCGCGGCACGCATGGACGCCGACGGCCAGCCCGCTGCCGCGGTCCGCGCCTATGCAGCCCTCGGCGACTGGCGCTCGGCGCAAGCCGTGCTGGAGGGGGACGGGCCGACCGTTCTGGCCGACCCCGACCTGGACTGGGTCGACGCGCCGTGCGCCACCGGCCCGTGGCAGCGCGTCGGCAGCGCCGTCCGGGAGCTGCGAGCCGGGCATCTCAACGCGGCGCGCGACCTGCTCGGCTCGGTCCCTCCCGACGCGCCGGTCTCGCTCGTCGAGATCGACGCCCGGCTGCGGCGAACGCTACGGATCTGGACGGACGGCGACCTGGTGCCGGGTCCGCAGTGGTTCGAGCGGCTCCGCGCGACCGTGCACCGGCCCGACCCGCTGCGCTACGCCCACGCCGGGACGACCGCCGACCAGTCCCTGGAGCAGCGCCTGCTCCACGCGGTCGAGTGCGCGGTGGCCGGCGACCTGGTCACCGCGCGGAGGCTGGCCGAGCTGGCTCCGGCCGACGACCTGCCGGCTCTCGTCCTGTCGGGGCTCTCGGTCCTGCTGTCGTTCCCGGGCTCGATCGACCGGCTGGTCGACGAGGCCGAGCGTGGCGGCGTGCCGTGGATCGTCCGCCTGGCCCGCGGCATCG
>NZ_SSXI01000058.1 GCF_004803405.1 Nocardioides sp.
TCCGCAGTTCGTCTCGCCAGGGGAGGAGCCGTTCGCCACCACAGCGGTTCTCGCTGCCGCGTTCCTCGGCATGGGCCTCCTGTGGTGGCGGACCTTTTCGCTCGCGGTCGGCGTCCTCGGAAGGTTCATGGCAAGCGAGCGCGTCCGAACCACTGTCGAGCGCGTCACCGGCATCGTGCTCATCGGACTCGGCGTGAGGGTTGCTGTCGCCGACCACTAATGCCGCCGCTCATCGGCTGCGTGTTTCGTTGACGCCACGACTGGGTGCTGACGGCGCATGACAGCAAGCGAGCGGGTGGTGATCGGGTAGACCCGCACAAGCGGTCGGTGACGATCGAGGTGATGACCGCCGACGAGACGGTGGCGGGTGGCGGCCGGTTCGCGACGACGCCCGTCGCAGCGCTTGGCAAAGACGCAGAGGTCGTGGTCCAGTGGACGACGCCGTCCGCTCGGTCCAGTCATCCCAACGTGGAGACTGGGTCTGCGCCTTTCACTGTCGCTGAGTGCATGATGCTGCTGTCGATGAGTCCAGCGAGGGTGGCGCGGGTGCTGGCTAGTGCTGCAATGCGACCATCAAAATCCTCGAGATGCTCCACGAGAGTAGGCACGGCGCAGGGCTCGAGACGCCCTGGTTCCTGGATGCAGCCGAGGAGCTCACGGATGACCCGGGTGGGTAGGCCAGCGGCCAAGAGGTCGCGGATGT
Source organism: Nocardioides sp. (assembly GCF_004803405.1). Classification (GTDB taxonomy): domain Bacteria; phylum Actinomycetota; class Actinomycetes; order Propionibacteriales; family Nocardioidaceae; genus Nocardioides; species Nocardioides vastitatis. The sequence continues at coordinate 704 of NZ_SSXI01000058.1, forward strand.
GTCCGACTGTCGCGACCTCGCGGGCTTCGTAGAGTCGGTGCCCGCCACTGGATCGGCTCGCAGTAATCAGGCCCTGTTCTTCGTAGTAGCGCAGGAGTCGGCGGCTGACTCCGGTAGCGGCCGACACATCGCCGATCCTGAGGTGATCTGACTCACCCGCCGTTGCAGCTGACACCAGTGTGACCTCCTAGGTTCAACATCATGACTTCCTCGACAGTCCAACTCAACGGAACTGCGGCGACCGCAAACCAGCTCGCGTCGGCGGCCTTCGCCGGGTATGCACACTTCACCGCGATGCAGGTCAGGAGCGGCGCTGTGCGCGGCCTCGACCTCCATCTTGCGCGACTGCGCAAGGCCAGTGACGAGCTGTTCGGCACCCATCTGCCCGATGATCAGATGCGCGGCTACCTGCGACGGGCAATCCAAGCGGCGCCCGCCGACGCGTCGTCGTTGGCCTGCTTCGTGACCCAGCGCGCAGGCGAGTTCACCGCCCCCACGGCACCCACCGAGCTCGACGTGCTGGTACGCACCTCGGCGGCGGCGGAACCGCCGGTCGGGCCGCTACGCCTCGACGTCGTAGGCCATGAACGTCACCTGGCGCACTTGAAGCACGTCGGTGAGGTAGGCAAGACGTTCTACCTTCGTCACGCCGTGGCCCGTGGTTTCGACGATGCCGCGTTTGTCGACACTTACGGACGCCTGAGCGAGGCCACAATCTGGAACCTTGCCTTCTGGGACGGTGAGTCCGTCATCTGGCCGCGCGCAGACCTGCTGTCCGGGGTCACGATGCAGATCCTGGCCCGGAGACTCACCGCGCGAGGCGTTCCGCAGCGAACAGCGGACGTACGCCCCGAGGATCTTCATGCCTACTCTGCCGCTGTCGTCATGAACTCCTGGACGCCCGGCATTGCCGTGCACCGGATCGGCGACCACCAACTCCCCGGCGACGCGCAGCTCACGCAGGTCCTGCACGACGCCTACCTCGACGAGGCTCCCGCAACCGTGTGAGGCGCAGGCTCATCTGAGCCCACTCCGCCGAGGTTCCCATGCGGTCCGTGATCCGCAGCGGGTCCCGCGGGCCACTTACACCCACCGAGGAGCACGAAGCGGTCGGCAGGCCACTAGTCCGGCGCGGTCACCCGCCGGCGCGATGCGTGCTCAGTCAACGGCATCACGCTCAAAACGCGTCTGTGGACCTCGCCCGCGAAGCTACATACGGAGAGAGCAGTCCGATCAGCGTCCTAGCGCAGGCCCCGCGTCAGCATGCCAACATCGCGGCCTGAGCCGCCCCGCGCGGTCGCCAACACCGACCATCTTGATGGTCTGTCTGGCTACTCGCCTGCCGCTTCACGGGCAAGGACCTCGTCGACCCAGCGCAGACCCGCAATCGCGGTTGGGAACCCGCAGGTAGTGATCGCCAGCAGCGTCACGGCGCCCAACTCACTCTCCGTCACGCCCTGGGCGAGGCACTTGCGCACGTTGGACCTGACAGCGCCGTCTGCTTCAGCGCCGATTGCCAGCGCCAGCTTGAGCAGCCGCGTGGTTCGCTCGTCGAAAGGAATTGCGTCGTCCACGGCCCGGGCCAGCGTGCCTTGTGCTTCCGCCACTTCTGGGTAGCGCTGGGTGAACTCGAGGTACACCTCAGGGAGATACTCGTCCATCCTCCACCTCCTCCTGATCGGCTCGCCCGATCACCGTACAACCGAGTCACGCGCCGTCAGGGGCGCACAATCCAGCGCACGGTCGTCGTCTTCCTGAACCGTCCCCAAGTGCCTCCCATCGTCGAGGGCCGGGACGCCATGCAACGTGCTCAGCCGACATACGTCGGCGAGGGTCCACTCTGGGCCTACCTCGCCGTAGCCGTGGGCTGCGCGCTGTCGCTGCTGCCTGCCTCGCCGCCTGTGCCCT
>NZ_SSXI01000110.1 GCF_004803405.1 Nocardioides sp.
CACCGCAGCGCCGGTGGCGGCCGCCAGTGCCGCGGTGGCCGCGATCGCCGCGGCCGCCTCCTCCACGAGCACCCCGTCGGCGTCGGCCGCAGGTGCGGTCGGGCTGACCGCTCCCGACGTACCCGGACCCTCCTCACCCCCGAGGACGTCGCCCACGGCGTCGCATCCGGTGGCCAGGACCGCGAGGCCACCGAGGCCCCCGGCCAGGAGACCACGTCGGGACAGGTGGGTGGGGTGGTGCAGCACTCGGTGACCATATCCCCACCCGCTATCGTGGAGGCGCACGGCCGCCGACCACGTCGGAACCCGTCGCGCTGCACCACCGGACCGCACCATTGGACCGTCACAACAGGACACGGGGAGGACTCGGCATGGGTACTCATTCCGCTCAGGGAGCGACTGCCGAACGGATCGAGCACGCCTTGACCGGCCCTCTCCGGGAGCTCGGACTGGACGTCGAGGCGGTCGAGATCACCCCGGCCGGCAAGCGACGGGTGCTCAGGGTCGCGATCGACACCGACGGGGGCGTGACCCTCGACGACGTCGCCTCGGCGACGAAGGTGATCGACAGGATCCTCGAGTCCGCCGGTCCCGACGGCGCCGCAGACGTCATGGGCGAGCTGCCCTACACGCTGGAGGTCACCTCGCGCGGCGTCGACCGCCCGCTCACGCTGCCGCGGCACTGGCGTCGCAACGAGGGCCGGCTCGTGAAGGTCGCCCTCGCGGACAGCGACGCCGGTGACGGCGCAGCCGAACTGGTGGGTCGGATCCGGACCTGCGACGAGAGCGGCGCGACCGTCGACGTCGGAGGCGAAGAGGTGCGTGTGGCGTACGCCGACGTGCGCAAGGCGCTGGTGCAGATCGAGTTCAACCGCAAAGACAAGGACGCTGACTGATGGACATCGACCTGAGCATCCTCCGCACGCTGGAGCGCGAGAAGGAGATCAAGTTCGACGTCCTCGTCGAGGCGATCGAGCAGGCGTTGCTGACCGCCTACCACAAGACCGAGGGCTCCAAGCCCCACGCGCGCGTCGACCTGGACCGCAAGACCGGTCACGTCACGGTGCTCGCGGCGGAGCTGGACGAGGAGGGCAACAAGATCGGGGAGTACGACGACACCCCGGCCGGCTTCGGCCGGATCGCCGCCACCACCGCCAAGCAGATCATCCTCCAGCGCCTCCGGGACGCCGAGGACGAGATGAAGTACGGCGAGTTCTCCGGCAAGGAGGGCGACATCATCTCCGGCGTCATCCAGCAGGGGCGCAACCCCGACGACGTGCTCGTCGACCTCGGCAAGATCGAGGGGCACCTGCCGGCGAGCGAGCGGGTGCCCGGCGAGGACTACCGCCACGGCACCCGCATCAAGTGCCTGGTCGTCTCGGTCCGGAAGGGCATGCGCGGCCCGCAGATCACGCTGTCGCGCTCCCACCCGAACCTCGTGAAGAAGCTGTTCGCGCTCGAGGTGCCGGAGATCGCCGACGGCACCGTCGAGATCGCCGCGATCGCCCGCGAGGCGGGCCACCGCACCAAGATGGCCGTGAAGACCGCCGTCCCCGGCGTGAACGCCAAGGGCGCCTGCATCGGCCCGATGGGACAGCGGGTCCGAAGCGTGATGGCAGAGCTGGGCGGGGAGAAGATCGACATCGTCGACTGGTCCGAGGACCCGGCGACGATGGTGGCGCACGCCCTCTCGCCGGCCCAGGTGCGCTCGGTCACGATCGTCGACGCGGCCGCCAAGTCCGCGCGCGTCGTGGTGCCGGACTTCCAGCTCTCCCTCGCCATCGGCAAGGAGGGCCAGAACGCCCGGCTCGCGGCCCGCATGACCGGCTGGCGGATCGACATCCACTCCGACGAAGAAGCCTGACCCGCCGGACGCGGCTCGTCCGGCTCCAGATGACGGGTGGGGACGTCGGTTCGTGATCCGGGCCCCCGAGCCGCTAGAGTTGTTCGTCGGTGGCTCGCCAACTGTTATCTCCCGCAACGCCGGACGACATCCCTCCCGAGGGACCAGTCCGGACCTGCGTCGGATGTCGGCAGCGGGCTGCCAAACGCGAGTTGTTGCGGGTGACCGCCGGCTCGGGTCCCGATGGCCAACCGGCCGTCGTACCCGATCCTGAGGGCACTGCGCCGGGTCGTGGAGCGCACCTGCACCCCACCCCCGGCTGCTACGACCTCGCGGTGCGGCGGAAGGCCTTCGCACGAGCCCTGCGGCTCGGCGCCGGGCTGCCCGCGGCGCCGGTGGGTGCCTACATCGACGCGCGTGCCACCCATGATCGACCGTGATCAAGACCCGACCAGGAACTGGAGCAACAGCTCATGAGCACTCGATGAGTACTTCGCGATGAGCGTGTTCACCAACCACTAACGGTCTCAGAGAACAAACCCGGAAACCCGGGTCTGGGGCCAGAAGGAGAGACGTGGCCAAGACCCGAGTTTCCGAACTCGCCAAGAAGTACGGCATCCCCAGCAAGGAAGCGCTGGAGAAGCTGAGCGCGATCGGCGAGTTCGCCAAGACTGCTTCCTCGAGCATCGAGCCCCCCGCGGTGAAGAAGTTCGAGGACACCTACGGAGCCGAGCTCCTCTCGCAGCAGAAGCCGGCCGCGCCGGCGGCCGACAGGCCTGCCGCGAAGCCTGCGCCCGCCAAGAAGGCTGCTGCCGCGCCCGCTGCCGAGGCTCCTGCCGAGGCGCCGGCCGCTGCCCGTGCCGAG
>NZ_SSXI01000159.1 GCF_004803405.1 Nocardioides sp.
TGAGCGTCAGGAAGATCAGTGCGATCTTGGGGTTGAGGAGGTTGCTCATGAGCCCTTGACGGAATGCTTGGGCCCGTCCGAGCACCGGTTCGTGTGCGCGACTGAGGACCGCTCCGTGTCCGTCGGTCGGCGGTGCCCCCTTTCGTGAGTGCACGAGTGCCATCACCCCGAGATAGATGAGGTAGGCGGCTCCAACGAACTTGATCAGCGTGAATGCGGTGGTGGAAGCGGCAAGCACCGCTGCCAGCCCGACCGCAGAAGCCGCCGCGTAGACCGCGATACCTGTGCAGCAACCGAGACCTGTCCACCAAGCGGTGCGGACGCCTCCGCGAATACCGTTGCGAAGCACCAACGCCATGTCTGGCCCGGGAGTCAGGGTGAGCAATGCGGCGACGGCGAGGAACGGCAGAAGTTGGTGGGGCACCGGTCAACGATAGGCCGCCACACGCCGTCCTTCGCGTCGTTCCATGAGAGTGGTCGCTCCCGTGCCACATGCTGGCCGTCCTGCTGTTGGTGTTCGGGTCGTGCAAGCGCTCCCCGAGCTCGCACGCGGCACGGGGCGGTCACTCCGGATCGTCCGGGAAGAACGCGGTCCGACGCCTGGACCCGCCTGAGGTGCTGGGCCCAGGAATCGGTGAGCCGACAGCTGCTGTTCGCCATGGCAGGTTTCCTCCTCGCCGGCACGTACCGCACCCCCGAGGGGGTCACGGCGAACGTGATGGAGAAGCTGGCGGCCGAATGGGACGGCTGGACCGCCCACGACGACAGCTACATCGTCGACGGCGAGAGCGTGGTCGTCCTGGCCCGTTACACCGCGCGCAACCGTGCGACCGGCAGACCACTAGCCGTGCGCGTGGCCCACCACTTCGTGGTCAGGGGCGGACTGATCGTCCGTTTCGAGCAGTTCGCCGACACCGGCCTGGTCCGCGACGCGGCCTGCCGGTGACCGGTCGTGGGCACGAGCGCGGGGCCATCGTCTGCCACTCGTGGCTGAGGACAAGCCCACGATTCGCGTGCGTCGGCCAGAAGACCTCGATAGCGTGAAAGGGCACTGTTGGACTTCTGCGAAGGAAGCCGGTGACACTCGAATGACACAGGACATTCCGAGACAGGAACACGAACCGATCCATCCCATCGAACCTGCGGGGCCGGCCCATCGGCCGCCGAGCGGGTCGCTGATTCCGTGTCCTCGCGTCTTCTACCCCGCTGCGGGGCTGCTGGTGGTGTTCATCGCGGTCACCGCGATCTTCCCCGAGCGCGTGGGGGACTGGATCGGCCGGGCCAACACCAATGTCGTGCAAGAACTCGGCTGGTACTACATCGCGATCACTGCCGGGTTCGTGGGCTTCGCAATCTGGATCGCGGCGTCCCACATGGGCAATATCGTGCTCGGTAAGGACGGTGAGGAGCCGGAGTTCTCGCTCGCTTCGTGGTTCGCGATGCTGTTCGCGGCCGGGATGGGCATCGGGCTGGTGTTCTGGGGTGTGGCCGAGCCGCTCAACCACTTCAGCGCGCCGCCGCCGGGGAGCCCGGCGGCGGATCCGGCCGAGGCGGCGCGCACCGCGATGGACACCACGTTCCTGCACTGGGGTCTGCATGCCTGGGCGATCTATGTGGTGGTGGGCCTGGCGGTGGCGTACTCGGTGCACCGGCGGGGCCACCCGATCTCGTTGCGCTGGGCGCTGCATCCGCTGCTGGGTGATCGGATCAACGGCTTCTGGGGTGACGCCATCGACGTGATCGCGGTGCTGGGCACGCTGTTCGGCGTGGCCACCTCGCTCGGTCTGGGGGTCAGTCAGATCAGTGGCGGCCTCGGCTACCTGGGTGTGGTCGACGACGCCGGCGACGGTCTCAAAGTGGTGCTGATCGTCGTGATCACCGCGATCGCCTTGGTTTCGGTGGTCACCGGAATCGACAAGGGCATCAAGTGGCTGTCGAACATCAACATGGTGATGGCGATCGCCCTGGTGGCGTTCGTGATGGTGGCCGGGCCGACCGTGTTCATCCTCAGCGAGTTCGTGTCCCAGATCGGCTCCTACATTCAGAACTTCTTCCGACTCTCCTTCAACTCCATGCCATTCCATGAGGACGGCAAGCAGTGGCTGGGTGGGTGGACCACCTTCTACTGGGGCTGGTGGATCAGCTGGGCACCCTTCGTGGGGGTATTCATCGCCCGCATCTCCAGGGGCCGCACTGTCCGCGAGTTCGTCATCGGGGTCTTGCTGGTGCCCACCCTGGTCACCTTCATCTGGTTCTCCGCGCTGGGCGGCACCGCCCTCTACCAGGAGGTCTTCCAGGGCGGCGGGCTGATCGGGGAGGAGGGCGTCGACTCGACCACCGGACTGTTCCAGATGCTCGATCTGCTGCCGTTGGCGGCGATCACGAGCGGTCTCGCGATCATGCTGATCGTGATCTTCTTCGTGACCAGCTCCGACTCCGGGTCGTACGTGGTCGACATGCTCTCCTCCGGTGGCAACCCGAACCCGCCGGTGTGGAGCCGCGCGTTCTGGGCTGCAATGGAGGGCGCGATCGCCGCGGTGCTGCTGCTCGCGGGATCCGCAGCCGGTGCCAATCCGTTGGGCGCGCTGCAGACGATGGCGATCCTGCTGGCGTTCCCGTTCAGTTTCGTGATGATCGGCATGTGTTTCGCGACGGCGAAGGCACTGATCGGCGAGGAGCGGCAGCGCCAGCGCAGGCAGCGGAAGTGGTTGGCCGAAGAGCTCGCCAAGGAGATCGACCAGCAACCGAGGTAGGCGCTAGAGGAGTGCGACCATAGGCGGCGCAGCAAGGCGGGAAGAGGCGGGCGGTCG
>NZ_SSXI01000271.1 GCF_004803405.1 Nocardioides sp.
CATATGCATGACACACTGTTGAGTTCTCAAACATCACACGCCGCGGAGCTCACCGTCTCCGGTCGAGTCTCCGAGCTGATGTCACCGCACACACGACCGTTGCCGTGAAGTGGTCCCTGTCGCGAGACAGTGCCGACCACACCGGTTCTGGTGTGAGAGTGGTGGTCGCCGGGGCCGGACGCCCTCCGCTCACCTGACGATGAGCGTCTTGCTTCCCGCCGCTCCCTGCGACAACCAGAACATTACGGCACACCCCCGACGCGACACAAATCGGGGTCGAGTGACCCGGGGCACAGGGCCTCGAGGCGCCTCGCTCACACGACCCGCACGCCTGCGAACCGCTTCTTCCCCCGGCGCAGCACGAGCCAGGAGCCACCGATGAGGTCGGAGCTGGCGGGCGCGTGCTCGGGGTCCTCGATGCGCACGTTGTTGATGTACGCCCCGCCCTCGGCGACCGTCCGCCGGGCCTCGCCCTTGGACTTCGCCAGTCCCGTGGCGGTCAGCAGCTCCACCACGTCGGGGATGCCGGCCGAGCCGGGGAGCTCCACGGCCCCCGCCTCGCCGAGTGCGGCGGCCAGCGTCGCCGGCGACAGCGCTCGCACGTCACCGCCGCCGAACAACGCCTCCGCAGCCGACTTGGCCTGCTCGGTCTCGGACGCGCCGTGCACGAGGGTGGTCACCTCGTCGGCCAGGACCTTCTGGGCCTCACGCAGGAACGGCTTCTCCGCATGCCGAGCCTCGAGCTCCTCGATCTCCTGCCGACCGAGGAAGGTGAAGACCCGCAGGAGCTCACCGACCTTCTCGTCCTCGACGTTCAGCCAGAACTGATGGAAGGCGTACGGCGCCATCATCTCCGGGTCCAGCCACAGCGCGCCGCCCTCGGTCTTGCCGTACTTCGTCCCGTCGCTCTTCGTCAGCAGCGGTGTCGCGAACGCGTGCGCCTTGCCGCCGGCCGCACGGCGGATCAGCTCGACGCCGGCGGTCAGGTTGCCCCACTGGTCGGAGCCTCCGAATTGGAGGGTCACGCCGTGCTCGCGGTAGAGGGTGAGGAAGTCGAAGGACTGCAGCAGCACGTAGCTGAACTCGGTGTAGCTGATCCCCTGCTCGAGGCGGCGGGCCACCACGTCGCGGCCCAGCATCCGGTTGACCGGGAAATGCTTGCCGATGTCGCGCAGGAAGTCGATCGTGGAGAGCTGCGCGGTCCAGTCGTAGTTGTTGACCATCCTCGCGGCGTTCTCGCCCTCGAAGGAGAGGAACGGCTCGATCTGGGCGCGGACCCGGTCGGTCCACTCCTTCACGGTGTCGGCGGAGTTGAGGGTCCGCTCCCCCGACTCCTTGGGGTCCCCGATCATGCCGGTCGCGCCACCCACGAGTGCGTGCGGCTTGTGGCCGGCCAGCTGGAGCCGCCGCGCGGCGAGGATCTGGACGAGGTGGCCCATGTGGAGGCTCGGCGCCGTCGGGTCGAATCCCACGTAGAACTTGAGGCTCCCCTCGGACAGCGCAGCGCGGAGCGCATCGCGGTCCGTGGACTCGGCCAGCAGGCCGCGCCACGCGAGGTCGTCGAGGAGGGTGGGGTCGACGGGCACGTCGGTCCTTCCGGTCGGTCGTCTCGGCTGTTGACGGCCCCAAGCCTGCCCCATCTCCGAGGCCTGGGACGAATGGGTTCCACGGACGGCCAGTGGGTACCGTCCAGAGCGACATGACGATCACGCGGGTGGCCGACAGGTACAGGCTCGACCGGGAGGTGGGACGGGGGGCGTGCGGGGCTGTCTGGGCGGCCAACGACGAGGTCCTCCGGCGACCGGTCGCGATCAAGCGCGTCGGTCCGCCGCCCGGCGCGGAGGACACCGAGACGGTCCGCGCGGAGCGCGAGGCGCAGCTCGCCGCGCAGGTCAACCATCCCAACGTCATCTCGGTGTTCGACCTGATCCAGGACGACGACGACCACTACTGGCTGGTCATGGAGTACGTCGACGGGTGCCCGCTCTCGACGATCATCCGCGAGCAGGGACCGGTGGCGCCCGACGAGCTCGCCGGCCTGCTCGCACCCGTGGCGGACGCGCTGGCGGCCGCGCACCAACTCGGCATCGTCCACCGCGACGTGAGGCCGTCCAACATCCTCGTCCGCACCGACGGGGAGGCGAAGCTGTCGGACTTCGGCATCGCCCGCGCGGCCCACGACGCGACCCTCACCCAGACCGGTGCGGTGACCGGGTCACCGGCCTACATCGCTCCCGAGGTCGCGACCGGTGGGAGCGCGACGCCGGCGAGTGACGTCTGGTCGTTCGGTGCGACCCTCTTCCACGCCCTGTCCGGGCGGCCGCCGTACCACCGCGAGGGCGAGGACAACGCCGTGCTCACCGTCCTGTTCCGGATCGCGCATGACGATCCACCGCGGCTGCCGACGGCCGGCTGGCTGGCTCCCATCGTCGGGATGACCATGACCCGCGACCCGGAGGCTCGGCCGACCATGGCCGAGGTTTGCGACTTCCTGTCCGAGCGGGAGCCCGCCCCACCGGAGTCCACGCTCGTGATTCCGGCCGTGGCCGCACCGGGCACTGGCAGCTCGACGGACCTGGCGACGGTCGCCTTCACCCCGGAGCCGCCGAAGCCGTCGACCCCACCGGCCCCCGAGCCACCGTCCCCGCAGCCCCCTGCGCCGCCGGAGGGCCCTCCCCCGCCGATCCCCTCCCGCGAGTCCGGCGGTCGCGGCCGTCAGGCCCCTGGGCGTCGTACCGTCGTGATCGCGGCCGCGGCCGTCGCGGCACTCGTGCTGCTGGGCCTCGGCCTGCTGCTCCGCAACGGCGCGGGCGGAGACCCCGCA
>NZ_SSXI01000189.1 GCF_004803405.1 Nocardioides sp.
TCCTCACAGGTCAGGTGTCAACCAAACTCGGGGCAGACCCTACTCAACGTCGCAACACTGACGGAGATCTGGAGGCTAGCAGGGCCCGGAACACCTCAGTTGGCGCTTGGTCGTTCAGCACCAGCCGGGGCCGGTTGTTGAGTTCGTTCTCGACTGCGAGTAGATGCCCCGCCGAGTGGACGCTGAGGTCGGTGCCTTTGGGGAAGTAGTCGCGGAGCAGGCCGTTCGTGTTCTCGTTCGAGCCACGCTGCCAAGGCGATCGGGAGTGGCAAAAGTAGATCGGCATCCCGAGCGAAGCCGTGATCGTGAGGTGTCGGGCCATCTCAGTTCCCTGGTCCCACGTGATCGATCGCAACAGCCCTACCGGCAGATCGCCCATCCGAGCCTTGAGCACCTCGTGCAACGTGTCGCCATCGCGCTGCGGAAGGTGCAGCAGGCGAACCACGCGCGTAGTGCGTTCGACGAGGGTGCCGATCGCCGAACGAAGATCCTTGCCGATGATCAGATCGCCCTCCCAGTGCCCGGCCTCGGAACGATCATCGGGTTGAAACGGTCGCTGGTGGATCGACAGCATCGGCTGCTCGAAACGGGGCCGGCGCCGCTCACCGCGCTGGTGCGCACGGCGATGATCACGCCCGGTCCGAAGGGGCGAACGCCGGTGCGGCGCCAGCTCCGACGGCCGCATCAGCACCGATCCCGGCTGGTAGACCGCCTGGTAGACCGCCTGGTAGATGCTCTCGTGACAAAGCCGCATCGCCGGATCGTCTGGAAACCGTCGTCGGCGATCTCCAGCTCGCGGCTGATCTGCTGCGGACTCCACCGCTGCCTGAGCAGCTCACCGATCAGCTCGCGCAGCTCGGCGTTGCTTTCGATGCGACGACGGTGGTGGCGAGCCCGCCGTGCAGTCGCTTTCCGGTGCGCGTCGAATGGGCGGTATCCCCGTTGCCCGACGGTGTTGCGGCGCAGTTCGCGCGAGATCGTCGACGGTGCACGCCCCAGCGTCTCGGCGATCTTGCGGATGCTCATACCAGCGTGGCGCATGTCCGCGATCTCAACCCGTTCGTCCTGGGAAAGGAATCGCGAACTGATCTGACGTACGGACAGGCGCTCCAGCGGAGGCTCGAACCGACGACCTGGCCATTGCGATAGACCTTGTGCCCACACGCCCAGTTGGTTCCGGTCGTGCGAGCGACACCGACTTCCTTCGCGGCGGCGCGGATGCTCCACCCCCGCTCCCGCAACTCCATGAACCGCTGGCGCTTAGCCGACTGCGGACGCCGCCCCGGCCCCTTCTTCACACGACGAGACGACGACAACACAGCTCCCAGAGGGTAGGGGTGTTGCGACCGTCGCTAGAAACCACCGGGTCGATATGGCGGACCCGGTCCGCGTAACACTGTGGAGCTCATGTTGCGGACACCACGGATGCGAGTGCGCACGGGCCTACAGAACCCTGTGATGCAGGCAGCGACCCGATGTGGATCGTCAAGGACACCTCGGGGTGCGGGAGGCCCGCGTACGTCGCCTGTCACATCCCATCAAGAAGCTAAGGAATCCCCGATGACAGATTCAATCAACATCCCTGGCACCATGCGTGCAGCACGCATGTACGGCATCAAGGAACGGCTGGTCCTCGAGGAGGTGCCGGTTCCCGACATCGGCCCCGACGAGGTGCTGGTCAAGGTCGGCGCCGCCGGGTTGTGCCGCACCGACGTCCAGCTGGTCGACGGCTACTTCAGCAAGTATGGGGCGTTCGAGTACCCTCTCACGCCTGGCCACGAGATCGCCGGTGACATCGTTGCGGTCGGCAGCGCCGCGGAGGCCGCTGGCCACAGCGTCGGCGACCAGGTCGTCGTTGTCGGCGGCCAGGGTGATGGAACCTGCCGCCTGTGCCACAAGGGCGATACGCAGATCTGCCCGCATCTCGCGTGGCCCGGGTTCGGTCCGTACGGCGGCTACGCCGAGTACGTTCCCGTCCGCACGTCATTCATCATCAAGGTCAACTCGGCGGCCAACCTGTCCGCCGAGCAGCTCGCACCGCTGACCGACGCAGGGCTCACGCCATACCGCGGCGTCAAGAAGCTTCGTGACGTCGGTGTTCTCAACCCCGGCGCCGTCATCGGCGTCATGGGGGTGGGCGCCCTCGGCACCTACGCGGTCCAGTACGCGAAGCTCTTCAGCGGTGGTGCCAAGGTCGTTGCGTTCGCTCGCAACAAGGAGAAGCTGGCACTGGCGCTCCGGCTTGGCGCCGACAACGTGATCAACATCAGCGGTCGAACCCTCGACGAGGTTCGCGGCGAGCTCCGCGAGGTCACCGGCATCGACGAGCTCGCGGCGGTGATCGATTGCGCTGGCGCGCCGGACGCCATCCAATTGGGCTTCGGTCTGCTGGCCCGGCAGGGTCATTACGCGACGGTCGGCCTCGTTGGCGACCAGGTTGACCTTCCGCTCTTCCCGATCGTCAGCGGGGAGCGGACGTTCCACGGCTCCTTCTGGGGCAACTACAACGACCTTGACGAGGTCGTGAAGCTGGCCGAGCAGGGCGGCATCAAGCACTCGATCCACGAGATCAAGTGGGAAGAGGTCAACGAGACGCTCGATGCCATTCGCGTCGGCGACATCGTGGGCCGCGCCGTCATCAAGTACTGAGACCAGGCTTCGTGGGCCGCGGCGTCGGCGACGTTGGTGTTGACGCCGCGGTCCCACGAGGAGGGCACATTCATCGTCGCGCCTCATCGGGACTCATCAGTTGGTCAATCGATGTGAGCGCTGCGACCGAGGGCCTCCCGGCCCGAGTACTCATGGCGTGCGGCAGTGCGCTGCGGACGGCGACAAGCAGCGGGTGCCCGGGGGGG
>NZ_SSXI01000142.1 GCF_004803405.1 Nocardioides sp.
GCGAACACCACGCCAGGCTTCACCCTCATTCGCGGCGCCGCCGGCAGCGGCAAGACCACGACGGCGCTACTCCGCCTCCGCCACCAGTGCAACTACTGGACCCAGCGCCGCACCCGACTCGGCCTCGCTGATCCGGTCCGCGTCCTCGTCCTCACCTACAACCGCACCCTCGAGGGGTATATTGCCGAGCTCGCCCGCCGGCAGGTCACCGGCCATACCGGCCTGCACCTGGAGGTGAGTACCTTCGGCAAGTGGGCTCGTGGGCTCCTCGGGGCTCCGCCCGTCATGGGGCACGAGGACACCGCAGCCTCCGTCCGGCGGTTCCTCAAGCCCGTGGTGACCGACCTTCGGTACTTCGGCAACGAGGTCGAGTACCTGATGGGCCGGTTCGAGACCGGCCGCCTGCACGAGTACCTCGACGTGAAGCGCGAGGGCCGCGGCTCTACCCCGCGCGTCGAACGTCCTTTGCGCGAACGCCTGCTCAACGAGGTCGTCCTGCCCTACAACGCCGAGAAGGCCGCCCTCGCTCAGCGCGACTGGAACGACGTCGCCCTTGAGGTCGCTGCCATGTCGGTGACCGGTACGCCGAAGTGGGACATCGTCGTTGTTGACGAGGCCCAGGACTTCTCTGCCAACCAGATCCGCGCGGTCCTCGCTCACCTCGCCGACCCCGCGACCGTGACCTTCGTCATCGATGCCGCGCAGCGCATCTACCCCCGGCACTTCACTTGGAAGGAAGCCGGCGTCGACTCCTTCGTGAACCGCTACAGCCTGGCGAACAACTACCGCAACACCCGCCAGATCGCCGCGTTCGCCCGCCCGCTGGTCGATGGCCTCCCGATGGAGGATGACGGAACCCTGCCCGACTTCACCTCCTGCACAACCGACGGCCCGCTGCCGCTCGTCGTTGAGGGCAACTTCTCGGGCCAACTCGACGTCATGCTCGACCGGCTTACCAATACCGTGGACTTCACTGCTGAGTCTGTCGCGTTCCTTCACCCGCTCGGCGGCGGCTGGTTCGGCTATCTCCGCGACCGGCTTCGCGGCGACGGCATCCCGTTCGTTGAGCTCAGCCGATCCTCTGTTTGGCCCACCGGCCCCGAGGCCGTCGGCCTGTGCACCCTCGCATCTGCCAAGGGTCTGGAGTTCGACCACGTTCTCATGCCCGGTCTGAACCAGCAGGTCACTCCGCACGGCGCCGACGCCGGCGACGGCCAACTGGAGAACCTGCGGCGACTTATCGCGATGGGTGTCGGCCGTGCCCGACGGACCGTGGCGCTGGGGTACAAGGGCCAGGACCCCTCAACCCTCGTCGGGCTCCTTGACCCGACCACCTACGAGAAGGTCGTGACTCGATGACGACCGGTCCGGCCGCACCGGGGGCGCGATGACCCCGACCGACATCGCCGCGGTCGTCGCCGCGCGCGCCATCACCGAGATCCTCCACTTCACCACGAACTTCGGCCTCATTGGCGTAGCCGCCAAGGCCGCGGTTCTTTCCCGCGAACTCCTCGACACCGACCAGTACCTCGAACACATCTGCAAGCCCGTGTGGGGCAGCCGCTGGAAGGACGCGGACTGGGTCGGGTATGTCAACATGTCTATCAGCCACATCAGCCACAGGATGTTTACCGTCTCCCGGAAGAGGCACGACGGCGCCGACCTGTGGTGGCCGGTCTTGTCATTCCGGCCGGACATCCTCAGCGACCCCGGAGTGGTGTTCGCAACCACGAACAACTCCTACGAGGAGACCGTCAAGAGAGGCGAAGGAGTCGACGGCCTCGAGGCGCTCTTCGGACCCGCCATCCCGTGGGGTCATCACGGGAGCGTTTCTACACGTCGGACCTCCATGCCAGACTCATGGACGACCAACGACCAGGCCGAAGTTCTCTACCCCACCCAGTTGGGACTCGATCACCTCCAGGCGGTCTACGTCGAGACCGAAGACCTGGTCGACGAAGCCAACGGCATCCTCAGCCTGTGGCCTGCAACCGAGAACGTGCCCGTGACCTGCAAACCGGAGGTGTATCTGTGACAAGCGAGCCGAACACCCATCTCGACCGGGTGACGCGCTCGATGCTCTGGGCCGCCTGGGCTGACGCGCTCGGCTTCATCACGGAACGCACCACTCCGCAGTACGTAGAGAAGCGCGTCGGTGCGCCGAAGGTCACCGCGACGGTTGAGTGGACCCGTAGAGTCGGTGGCAAGTTCGGCGTCGAGATGGTTCTGCCGGCCGGCACCTATTCCGACGACACCCAACTGCGCCTCGCCTCCAGCCGAGCCATCTCCGGAAGCGGCTTCGACCCGGAAGCGTTCGCGAAGGTCGATCTCGCAGTCTGGCCGTCATACGCCCTCGGTGGCGGACGAGCGAGCAAAGCTGCAGCAGCCAACATCGCAAGATCGACCGTCCCGTGGTTCGGCAACTTCTACGACGGCTACCTCGCCGCAGGCGGCAATGGCGCCGCAATGCGCATCCAGCCACATGTCTGGGCCGCCCCCAACCCGACCGCAGACACCCGATTCCTCGTCGACGTACTGCGCGACGCTGTCATCACCCACGGTCACCCCCGAGCGCTCGTCGGAGCCGTCCTTCACGCCATCGCCCTCAGCAAGCCCATGAGCAGCGGCAAACCCCTGACCGTTGAAGACTGGCCCGACATCATCGGCAAGACCCGGTCGGCTGCCGCGCTTGTTGAGAGCGACGAAAACCTCAGCACAGTGTGGCTGCCGTTATGGGAGAAGTCGGCCAGCAAGTCTTTCCCCGACTCCTGGTCCGACGCGGTCGAGGAGTGTGCGCTGATGCTCGACGCGCTGCGCGACGGGGTCTCCGAGCTTCAGAGGGAGGTACGCCCGCAGACCTACGACCAGATGGTGACGACCCTCGACCTCCGCAATCCCGACAACGTTGGGAGCGGCACCGCCACTGGCGTCATCGCCCTGGCCGTGGCCACCGCCATCCCTGACCCCGGTGCGGCCAGCCGCTTGGTCGCCAACGCTCTCGGC
>NZ_SSXI01000201.1 GCF_004803405.1 Nocardioides sp.
CCACCGTGCGCCACGCCCGCCGGGCCGCGGGCGCCCAGGGCGCCGACCGATCGGGCCTGAACCGGCTGATCGAGCTCCACGCCTGCAACGCCGCCGGTGACACCGCGGTGGCGATCGCGCTCGCCGGCACCATCTTCTTCGCGGGTGCCACCAGCGACGCCCGCGGACAGGTGGCCCTCTTCCTGGGCCTGACGATGCTTCCGTTCGCGATCGTGGCGCCGCTGATCGGTCCCTTCCTCGACCGGTTCAGCCACGGTCGCCGCTGGGCGATCGGCGCGACCTTCGCGATCCGTGCGTTCCTGTGCTGGGCGCTGGCCGACACCGTCGCGTCGCAGTCGGTGTGGTTCTACCCCGCAGCCCTCGGCGTCCTGGTCTCCTCCAAGGCCTACGGCGTCACGCGGGCCGCGGCGGTGCCGCGACTGGTTCCGCCGGAGATCACCCTGGTCAAGGCCAACGGGCGGGTCTCGCTCGCCGGCGTCGTCGGCGCATCGATCGGGGCTCCGCTGGCCGGTGCAGCGGTCTACTTCGGCGCCGAGTGGGCGCTGCGCGTCGCGTTCCTCATCTTCGTCCTGGGCACGATCGCCGCGATCCTGCTGCCCGCCAAGGTCGACTCCACCGAGGGCGAGCAGAGTCTCGGGGACGACCCGGTCGGCGGCAGACGGCGCGGCACCGGGATCCCGCCCCAGGTCGCCTTCGCGCTGCGGGCCAACTGCGGTCCGCGGTGGCTGTCCGGCTTCTTGACGATGTACATCGCGTTCCTGCTGCGGGCTGAGCCGATCGCGGGCTGGAACCCGGCGCTCCTGATCGGTCTGGTGATCGGCGGCGCCGGGCTGGGCAACACCCTCGGCATCGTGCTCGCGTCGCTGGCGAGGAGGATCAACCCGGCCGTGACGGTGATCGTCGCCCTGCTGGCGGACATCGCGATCGTCGCGATCGCCGCCCTGCTCTACAGCGTGATCGCGCTCGTCGCGCTCGGCCTCACCGCGGGCCTGATGCAGTACCTCGCCAAGGTCTCCCTCGACTCCACGATCCAGGAGGGCGTGCCGTCCCGCGCCCACGCGAGCGCCTTCGCACGCGGGGACACCACCCTGCAGCTGGCGTGGGTGGTCGGCGGGTTCGTGGGCATCGCGATGCCGTGGATCCCGCAGCTGGGCCTGGGGGTCGCGGCCGTGGTGCTCGCGGCGTGGGCGGTGTTCGTCCTCGGCGGCCGGCCGCCTGGCCGGACAGCGAAAGCCGAGGCGTCGGTCGCGGTGGCCGGCACCTAGAGCTCGAGCTCGTCGGCCAGGGCGCGAAGCAGCTTGGCGACCGGCTCAGCGGTGCGCTTGTCGGGATGACGGCCGTGGCGGTACGCCTCGCCGACCCCGTCCAGGACCCGGATCAGGTCCTCGACGATCGGAGCCATCTCGTCGGGCTTCTTGCGCCGGGCCGCCTGCTGCGCGCGGGTGACCGAGGCCGGGGCGTCGAGGACCCGGACCTGGAGGGCCTGGTCGCCGCGGCGACCCTGGGCGATCCCGAACTCCACGCGGGTGCCCGCCTTGAGCGTGGTCACGCCGTCCGGAAGCGCGTCGGCACGCACGTACACGTCCGGCCCGTCCGGTTGGGAGAGGAAGCCGAAGCCCTTCTCCGCGTCGTACCACTTCACCTTGCCAGTCGGCACGGTCTCGACCTTCCTCGCTGGTCCGCGTCCACACGCCCGGAGGGCGCGACGGCACATCGTAGGCCATCGCCGGTGGCCGCTTCGAGCGACTTGTCGCGGGTGCCGGGCGATGTGGAGAACTGTCACCCGGAGTCGCCCCATGCGTCACAATGGGCGATTCAGCACCAGTGACTGCCGAAGGATCGTCCCCCATGCTCCGCCAGACCTCTGCGCACCGCCACGGCGCCGCCATCGCGGTCGTCGTCTGTCTGGCGACCGCGACGGCGAGCACGGCCGGCCTGGCGCCCATGGCACATGGCGAGCGGGAGTCCCCGTCATCGCTCTATCTCGTCACCCTCGAGGGCGCCGGCACGGCGGGGGGCGGAGCGGTGGACGAGACCGCCTCGGCCACGCACATGCTGCAGACCCAGGACCAGCTGCTGGAGATCGTCGACGCCGAGGACCCGATCTACCGCTGGACCACCGCGCTCAACGGCTTCGCCGTCGAGCTCGCCGCAGCCCAGGCCGCCCGCCTGGCCGGCGACCCGCGAGTCGCCCTGGTCGAGAAGAACCAGATTCGCCCGCTCGCGGCCGTGGACGGCGCCGCGTCGCGTACGGCGACCGCGTCGGTGCCCGGCACCCGTGAGCGTGGCGGTGGAGTGGTGATCGGCTTCGTCGACACCGGCATCGACCCGGACAGCCGCGCGTTCTCGGCGGTCACGCCCCTCGGCCCGGTGCCCTCGCGCTTCGGCGGTGCCTGCGGGCACGCGCCCGACGATCCCGACTGGGACACGGGCGACTGTGACACCAAGGTGGTCGCCGCGCAGCACTACGTCGCCGGGTTCGGCGAGGACCGACTCCGGGTCAACGCGGTCCTGTCCCCCGCTGACACCGACGGCCACGGGACGGCGGTCGCCTCCGTCGCCGCGGGCACCGACGACGTGGCGGTCGAGGTGGGCGACCATCGGCTCGGTCGGTTCTCCGGGGTGGCCCCGCGCGCCCGGGTCGCGGCCTACAAGGCCTGCTGGTCGGCGCCCGACCCCGACGACGACGGCTGCGCGACCGCCGACCTCGTCGCGGCGATCGACCGCGCCACCGCCGATCGTGTCGACGTTCTCAACCTCTCGGTCGGCGGACCCGCGAGGATCGATACCGTCGAGCTGGCCCTGCTCGGTGCGGCCGAGGCCGGGATCGTGGTGACGGCGGCAACGGGCAACCAGGGCGACGACGACTACGCCGCGCACCCGTCTCCATGGGTGGTGACGGTCGGCGCCAGCACCGGTGCGCAGCGCGTCGGTGCGGTCGAGGCCCAGGGTGGGCCCACGCTTCGCGGGGCGATGGCGGCCACGGGTCCCGCCGGACCTGCGCCCCTCGTGCTG
>NZ_SSXI01000173.1 GCF_004803405.1 Nocardioides sp.
CACGGCACCGACATGCTCCTCGGCGGCCTCACCCCGGCCATGCTCGCCGCGCACGTGCTCGCGGCCGGCGTGACCGGGGTCGTGTGGGCGCTGCGCCGGCGCGCGGTCGCCCTGCTCCTCCAGTGGCGCGACCCCGACCGGCTGCCGGCACCTGCATGGCGCCGGACACTCGCGCCTCTGGCTGAACCGGGTCACCTCGCACTGCGAGCCGTCTTCGAGGTGGCGCCCACGCGCGGTCCGCCGGCCGTGCTCCCCGCGACCTGACCCCTCCGACTCCCCGGTGAGTGCGGGGCGGGTCGTCGCTGCCCCCACACTCCCATCGAAGAGTCAGAGAGAGACCCATGCACATTCGTCGTACCCTGCCCGCGCTCGGCGCGGGCGCCGCCGTCCTGGCCATGGTCGGCCTCACCGCCGCTCCCGCCGCCGCACACGTGACCGTCACCCCGAGCATCACCGAGGCCGGCGCCTACACCGTGCTGACGTTCAGCGTCGGCCACGGCTGCGAGAGCTCCCCGACCACCCGGCTCACCATCGCCATGCCCGAGGAGATCCCGCGGGTCACCCCGACCGTCAGTCCCAACTGGACCGTCGAGAAGGTCACCGAGCAGCTGGCCGAGCCGGTCACCGACGCCCACGGCAACGAGCTCACGGAGCGGGTGAGCAAGGTCGTGTACACGGCCGAGAAGCCGCTGCCCGACGGTTTCCGCGACACCGTCGAGCTCTCGGTCAAGCTGCCGGAGGCCGCCGGCGAGACCCTGGTCTTCCCGGTCGTGCAGTCCTGCGTCAAGGGCAAGACCGGCTGGGTCGAGACAGCCGCCGAGGGCCAGGACCCCGAGACGCTCGAGGCGCCCGCCCCGACCCTGACCATCACCCCCGCCAGTGGCGGCGACGGGTCGCCGGCCTCCGAGGAGGGCGAGGTTCGCGCCGCGTCCGTGCAGTTCGGCGAGGAGGACGGCAGCAGCGAGGGACTCGCCGTCGCCGGCCTGGCCACCGGAGTGGCCGGCATCCTCCTCGGCGGCGTCGCGCTGGCACGGACCCGCAGGGCCTGAGATGAGGCGTTCGTCGGCGTCGGCCGCGGCCGTGCTGCTCACCCTGCTCTGGGTGTGTCTCACGGCCGCGCCGGCGTCGGCGCACGCCACCCTGGTCTCCTCGGATCCGACCGAGGGCGCGGTCCTCGCCGAGTCGCCGTCGGAGGTCACCTTCACCTTCGACGAGCCGGTCCGTCTCGTCCCGGACGCCCTCCAGGCCTTCGACGCCGACGGCGACCCCGTCGCCATCGAGCCGAGCGGGAGCGGTGCGATCGTCACCGGCGATCTGCCCGACGGCCTCGACGAGGGCACGTACGTCGTCGCCTGGCGGGTGGTCTCCGCCGACGGTCACCCGATCGCCGGATCGCTCACCTTCCACGTCGGCGCCGCGAGCCCCAGCGTCGCGCCGCCGAAGCTCGGCACCACCGATACCGGCTCGCTCTCGACCCCGCAGAGCATCGTCCAGGGCGTCGACTACGTGGCTCTCCTGCTCGCCGGGGGACTCGCGGTCTTCGTCGGCTGGACGGCCCGCGGGACCCGCCTCCCCGATGCCGTACGACGACGCCTGGTCGCCGTGCTCCGCGGCTCGGCGGTGGTGGCCGTCCTGGCGGCCGCGGTCGCCGTACCCCTCTCCGGTGCCTACCAGCTCGGCGGTGGTCCCGGCGGCCTGGTCGACCCCGCCGCGCTCGATCCGCAGCTGGTCCGCGACGAGCTGGTCGTCCTCGTCCTGCAGGCGCTCGGTCTCGTCGCAGCGGCGTGGAGCGCAGGCCGCGAGCGGCCCTCGCTCACCGCCGACCTCGGCACCGCCCTCGCGGTCTGGTCACCCGCGCTCGTCGGCCACACCCGGGCCTACGAACCCAGCACGCTACTCGTCGTCACGGACGCGCTCCACCTCACCACAGGCGCGGTCTGGCTCGGCGGCGTCGTCGGGCTGGCGCTCGCCCTCCCGGTCCTCGCGGGCCGTCCGCGGGAGGCGGCCCGGCTCCTCACCCGGTTCTCGACCACGGCCGCTGCGCTGCTCGCGCTGCTCGCCGCGTCGGGCGTGCTGATGGCCTGGCGGATCCTCGGCTCGTGGAGCGGCCTGGTCGAGGCCGCCTACGGCCGGCTGCTGCTGGTGAAGGCAGTGCTGGTCCTGCTCGTGGTCGCCGTCGCGGCCTTCAACCGGTACCGCCTGCTGCCCCGGGTCACCGACGGGGCCGGCCACGACGGGCAGCGCCGCGGCGCGCTCGCGGTGCGTCGGGTGGTCGTCGCCGAAGCGGTGGTGCTCGTCGCGGTGCTGGGCGTGACCGGCTTCCTCACCCAGAAGCCGCCGGCCGGCGAGCCGCCCGGGACTCCGCAGACGGCCGGCACCGGCGTGGTCACCGGCGCCGCCGGGGAGCTCCGGGTCCTCGCCGTCCTCGACCCCGGCCCCGGGACGCAGCGACGGCTGATCGTCCAGGTCCAGGACGAGGCCGGCGAGCCGCTCGACCTGTACGACCCCCCGTCGGTCGAGCTGCGCTCGGCGACCGTCGACCTCGGCGAGATCCCGGTGGTCCCGGCAGGCGTGGGCACCTACACGGCCGAGGTGCTGTTCCCGACCAGGGGGGAGTGGCAGCTGCAGGTCGGCGTGCGGAGCGACGAGTTCACCAGCCCGGTGACGACGCTCCTGCTGAGCGTCAGCTGACCGCCACCGTCACCGGCACGGTGTGCAGCAGGCCGTCCACCCGCACCTGGAAGAACAGCCGGTAGTCGCCGGCCTCGGCGAAGGTCGTGTGGAAGGTCAACACGGTCCCGCCATCGGTCTGCTCGGCCGCGCCGTACGGGTGCAGGTGGACGACCCGGCCGCTGGCGACCGCGAAACCGGTCAGGTGGGCCGAGGCGCCGAGATAGCTGCCGAGCGTGAGGGGCCGGCGGTCGAGCGTGCTCACCACCAGTCGCAGCCGGCCCTGGTCGCCGACCGCCGCGCCACCGTCCGCCGCGACCCGGACCACTCCGTCGTCGGCGACGTCGGTGCCGTCCCCGCGCGG
>NZ_SSXI01000015.1 GCF_004803405.1 Nocardioides sp.
CACGCCGCCGACGGTTGCCGACCTCACGGTGAGGCGCCCGCAGGGCCTCCGGCCTCCCCGCTCGACCTGGCCGCTCGTCGCGCTTCTCGCGCTGGTGGTCGGCCTGGGCGGCGGCTTCCTCGGGGCACTCGCCTACGACCGGCTCGTGGACGCCGAGGAGCCCGGCCTTGCCGACGGTGGCCTCGCCGACGTCGACCTCGAGGACCTGCCGCCGCTCGAGGAGCCCGGGTCCGTCGCCGCCGTGGCGCAGGCCGTCCTGCCGAGCACCGTCCAGATCATCGCGGAGTACGACGGCCAGGAGGCCGGAGCGAGCGGCTCCGGCTGGGTGATGGACCGCGACGGTCATGTCGTCACCAACAACCATGTCGTGGCCGACGCCGCCGAGTCCGACGGCCCGATCGTCGTCGTCGACCACGACCGCAACCGCCACGAGGCGACCGTCGTCGGTCGCAGCCCGGTCTACGACCTCGCCATCTTGTACGTGAAGGACCACGACGACCTGGTGCCCGCGAAGCTCGGTCACTCGCGCAAGCTGCGCGTCGGGGAGCCCGTCGTCGCGATCGGCTCGCCGCTGAGCCTCCCCGACACGGTGACCGCCGGCATCGTGAGCTATCTCCAGCGACCGGTCACCACCGGCGACCCGGCCGACGGGTCGTCGTACATCAACGCCGTCCAGACCGACGCCGCGATCAACCCGGGCAACTCCGGTGGTCCGCTCGTCAACATGCAGGGCGAGGTGATCGGCGTGAACTCGGCGATCGCCACCGCAGGCGGCGGCTCTATCGACCAGGACGCCGGCAACATCGGCGTCGGCTTCGCGATCCCGGTCGAGCAGGTCCGGGTGACGGCCGACCAGATCCTCAAGACCGGCGAGGCGCGTTACCCCGTCATCGGGGCCAACCTCGTCGTCGACGGCAGCCTGGACGGCGAGGGCGCCGAGATCGAGTCGGTCGAAGCCGACAGCCCCGCCGACCAGGCCGGTCTTCGGGCGGGCGACGTCGTCGTCCGGATCGACGGTGACCTGGTCTCGGACGAGGTCAGTCTCATCGTCGCCATCCGCACCCGCCAGCCGGGCGCGGTCGTCGACCTGGAGATCGTCCGCGACGGCAAGTCCCGGTCGATCGAGGTGACCTTGGGCTCGAAGGTCGGCTGACCCACGGGCTGCTGGCGGCCCGGCGCAGGGTCCGGGGCCAGGCAGACCGGCCCCGGACGAGTCTCGCCCAACTGGTGACAACGCGGCGGGCCGGCGTTAGCGTGTGGCGCAACTCACTCGCGGAGTGGCTCGCATCGTCTCGGAGGAGCAGCACATGAGGGTTCGCCATCTCGTCGCCCTGATCGCCTCGACCCTCGCACTGTCGGTCGGCTTCGCCGCGCCGGCAGGCGCGCACACCGGCGCCCCGCCGGGAGACGCGGTCTGCACGGGGGACGACAACTGGGTGCGGTCCTGCTTCGTCCAGGACACCGACAACTTCTGGGTCAGGGACACCGAGACCGACGGCCGCTCGGCGGTCGTCTTCTGGAGCACGAGGACGGGTCAGTCGGGCTCGTGTCGCAACGCGCACGGCGCCGGCACGTGGCACATGTGCGCCTACGACTTCCCGGAGTTCACCTCCGGCGGCTCGCCGAACCGCGTGTACTGGGACCACTACACCTACGACGCCCAGACCAACGACTACAACCTGGTCTCGTCGGGCTACAGCACCTGCACCGCCAAGGGGTGCCCCGCCATCATCTGAGCCGGGCCGGCCTCAGGTGTCCGCGTCCACCTCTGCCTCGAACGGGTGCTTCTCGATGAAGCGCCGGGCCTCGTCGTACTGCTGCTGGATGTACTCCTCCAGCTTGGACGCCTCGACCCGCCACTGGCCCCTGCCGCCGATCTTGATCGCCGGCAGGTCGCCGCGCCGCACCAGCGCGTAGACCTGCGCGCTGGAGGTGTTGAGCACGTCCGCGACGTCGGCGAGCGTGAGGAAGCGCGAGCTGCCAGGCATGTGCACATGGTGGCACCCGGGCCCGGCGTCCGCAGCCGGGGGCGGTCCTGCCTGTGGATCGACAGGTGACGTGCGGGCAACGGGCCTGCATGATGAGCCGGTGTCCAGTGATCTCGGGATGCGGGCCGCGACCGTCCCACCGCCGGCCTCACGCGTGGCCAGGCCGGGGTGGCGCGACCCCAGGCTGTGGGTCGGCGTGCTCCTCGTGACCGCGTCGGTGGTGGCGGGCGCGCGACTGCTCGCGGCCGCCGACGACACCGTCACGGTATGGGCCTTCGACGACGACCGCGGCACCGGCTCCGCGGTGGTCGAGGGCGACCTGACGACCAAGCGGGTACGGTTCGCCGACCCCGCCGACCTCGACCGGTACTTCCTCGCCGACACCCCGCTACCGGACGGCCTGGTGCTGACCCGGGCAGTCGGTGCAGGAGAGCTGCTCGCCCGGTCGGCGGTCGGCTCGGCGACGGACGCCGGACTCCTGCAGGTGCCGCTCGAGGTCGACCCCAACCGGGTGCCGCCCGACGTCGGCACCGGCTCGGTCGTCGACGTGTGGCTGGCCGACGGAGCCGGGGCTCGTGGGCCCGGAGTCGGCAGCGGAGGTGCCGGCCGCGGCACCGAGACGACCGGGCCGGCGCTCAGCGCGGTCACGGTCGTCGCCGCACCCGAGTACGACGACACCTTCGCCGTGACCGGTGCGCGGCAGCTCGTGGTGGCCGTCGGCGACGAGACCGCGGCGGAGTTCGAGCGGCTCCTGGCCTCCCTGCAGGAGCCCATCATCCGGATCCTCCAGCGCAGCTGAGGCCGCGGTGATCGTCGTCCTGCTCGTCTCCTCCGGGGCCGCCTGGGAGTCGCGCGCCTTGAGCGCCCTCAAGGACCATCCCGGGGTCGTGGTGCTGAAGCGCTGTGTCGACGTGGCCGACCTGCTCGCGACCGCCAGCACGGGCCAGGCCGACGTCGCCGTCCTCGGCACCGACCTGCCCGGCCTCGACCATTCGGTCGTCCACGACCTCGAGCGGTACGGCGTGCGCGTGGTCGGGGTCGCAGCGGACCCGGATGCGACGCGACCGCGTGCCGCCCGGATCGGCATCACCACGATCCTGCCGACCGAGCGGGTCGCGGACGTGGGCGCCGTGGTCGCGGCGCTTCCGGCCGACCCGACCGCCGACCCGCTCGAGACGACGGGGCCGGCGGCCCCCACCACGTCCCCGGG
>NZ_SSXI01000105.1 GCF_004803405.1 Nocardioides sp.
CACGCCCTTCGATGCGCCGACCGGCGGACCACTCGGCGACGAGCGCGGGCCGCTGGACGGCGTACGACGCGAAGAGCCGGGCGAGCCGCTGCGCGACGGCGTAGCGGCGACCGCGCCGCAGGTCGCCCTCCTCCCCCTCGACGCCGTGACCGACGTGACGCGCCAGCGGTGCGGCCCACGGCTCGTCGAGGCTGTCGTCGAGCACTCGGAGCAGCGGCCAGACCAGCGCGTCGGGCGCCCACGGGTCCTCGTCGCGCGTCCCGACCACCTCGGAGAAGAGCGACCACGGCGACCGGAAGTCGACACCCGCGCAGATCCCGTCACCGCCCCGCCGGCCGACCCCCAGGCGGTGCGACAGCCGCTGGGACAGCCAGCGCTCGACGCCCTTCGCCGGCACCACGACGACCTCGTCCGCGAAGGGGTCGGCCAGCGGCTTCGCGAGCAGCGCGCCGAGCTCGTCGGCGAGGTGGTCGGTGCGCGTGGCGCGGTGCAGGTGGAGGGCCATCGTGGTGCGAGGTTAGTCGTGACCCCCGACGCGTGGGGGAGGGCCGCCCGGGTCAGGTCTGGAGCGTGCGCACCACCCGCGCCGGGTTGCCGACGGCCACCACGTCCGCGGGCAGGTCCCTGGTCACCACCGCCCCCGCACCGACCACGGTCTCGTCGCCGATCGTCGCCCCCGGCAGCACGATCGCGCCGCCGCCGAGCCACACGTTGCGGGCCTCCATCAGCGCGGGTCGTCGGCCCGGTAGAGGTCGCCGTCGAGCATCCGCTCCCGCATCGACCGCCTGTCATCGGGCTCGGTGCTCATGGTCAGACCTCGTCGTCGTGCTTGTGCCGGTGGCGCTCGATCGCCTCGTGCACCTCTTCGTCGGCCTCCTCGATGGCACCCTCGAGCGCGGCCAGCGCCTCCGGCTTCCCATGGAAGCGCCGGAAGGAGTAGACGAGCAGGGCCAGCGCGATGCCGCAGGAGATCACCAGCGTCACCCCGGTCCACACTCCGCCGAAGAGCCACCAGTCCTCATCGAGCGGCCACCACGACGGCACGTCGGGATCGAGGATCCAGGTCAGCCCGACCACGCCGATGCCGAGGGAGAAGACGGTGGACATGACCACCCGCGGCCAGGTCTCCACGCCCTCGGCGGCCCCGCGGAGCGCTCGCAGCTGCACGGGCTCCAGCCAGCGCTCGGCCCAGGTGTACTGCTGCGACAGCACGGCCAGGCCGGCGAAGATCAGGATCAGCCCGGGCCCGGGAAGCACGATGGCGGCGACGCCCGCCACCAGCAGGACCCAGCCCAGGACCTCCAGCAGCAGTCGCTTCGCGGTGGCGGTCACGCCGGGCCGCCGTACTTCTTCAGCCAGGCGCGGACGTCGTCGTCCGCGCGGCCGTGCTCGGTCGCGATCCGCGCCCAGGTCAGGGCCATCGTGTGGAACCGCAGCGGGTTGTAGACGTCCTCCTCGCGCGAGAAGAGCCCGTCGCCGGCGTAGGTCATGATCGTGATGTTGGGCTCCTCGAGCATGGTCCCGTCGCCGGGGTCGGGCATCGGGTTGCGGACCTCGCAGACCAGCCGGCTCTGATGGGCGTCGACGACCTGCCAGCTCAACGGGAAGCCGGTCATCACCCGACCCGGGTACGACGTCATGGTCCGCGTCGACCAGGCGCGGATCTCCTCGCGTCCGGTGAACGTGCCCATCGCGTGCTCGACGTAGACGGCGTCCGGCGTGAACAGGTCGGCGTAGCCGGACCAGTCGCCGGACTCGACGAAACGGGCCACCTGCGCGTGGAAGGCGGCGTAGGCGTCGGCGATCTCCTCGGCGGAGAAGGCGGGCGAGCCGGTCATGTGCTGATCCAATCAGGTCGACGGTGACGCCGGACTACGCTTCGGCCATGCCGCGGCGATCTCCGACCCGCCGGCGCGGGCCCTTCGGCTCCCGGTTGCTCGGCCCACGCGACCAGGATCCACGGCGGCTGCGGATCCGGATCCAGGTGCTGCTGACCTGCCTGCTGGTGACCACGAACCTGGTCGGCGCGCTCGTGGTGTTCGTCATCAACACCTGGGCGATCCCGTCGCCGCCGCCCAACACGCGCATGGTGGTCGCGCTCGCGATCGCCATCCCGAGCTACGTGCTGCTCGCCGCGGCGATCGGGACGGTGTGGGGTACGACGTCCACGCTTCGCGCACTGCGCTGGGCCACCCAGCCGGACGTGGACCCCGACCCCCGCCAGCGGGTGCGTGCGCTGCGGGTGCCGCTGGGCCTGACCGCCGCGCAGTTCCTCATCTGGATGGTCGGTACGGCACTGTTCACGACGCTGACGATCATCCTGCAGCCGGCCCGCGCCGTCGGGACCGGCCTGACGGTCAGCATCGGCGCCGTCGTGGTGGCGGGGATCTCCTACCTGCTGGCCGAGTTCGCGCTGCGCCCGATCGCGGCCCGCGCACTCGAGGACGTCAAGGTCAACACGAGGCTGCGCGGCGTCGGCGTCGGGCCGCGGATGGCCATCTTCTGGACCCTGGGCACCGGCGCCCCGGTGGTCGGGCTGCTGATCGCGGCGATCCTCATCCTGACGCCGTGGCGGGAGGACACCACGATCGAGCAGCTCGCCTACGTCACCATCATCGTCTGCGGGATCGTGCTGGTCTTCGGGTTCCTGCTCACGGACCTCAACGCACGCTCGGTCGTCGCGCCGCTGCTCTCCGTCCGGGACGCGATGCAGGAGGTGAAGGCCGGCAACCTGGACGCGGACGTGGTCGTCTACGACGGCACCGAGCTCGGTCAGCTGCAGAGCGGGTTCAACGACATGGTCCACGGGCTGCGGGAGCGCGAGCTGATCCGCGACCTCTTCGGCCGCCATGTGGGGCGGGAGGTCGCCGCCGCGGCTGCCGCGCAGGGGGCCGAGAGGATCGAGCTCGGCGGCGAGACCCGCGTGTGCACGGTGATCTTCGTCGACCTGGTCGGCTCCACGACGTACGCCACCGAGCACGCGGCGGCCGAGGTGGTCGCCGTGCTCAACCGGTTCTTCGGCGTCGTGGTCGACGAGGTGGACCGCCGCCACGGCCTGGTCAACAAGTTCATCGGGGATGCCGTGCTCGCCATCTTCGGCGCGCCGGTCGAGCTCGCCGACCACGCGGGCGCCGCCCTCGGGGCAGCGCGGGCGATGGCGACGCGTCTCGCCGCGGAGGTGCCCGAGATCCGCGCCGGCATCGGCGTCGCGACCG
>NZ_SSXI01000076.1 GCF_004803405.1 Nocardioides sp.
CCACCGCGCTCGTGGCCCTCGTGCTGTGTGCCGGCGCGATCGTGCTGTCCCGCGCCCAGCACGAGGCCGAGGCCGCGGTCGGTGTCGCCTGGCTCGGCGCGGGCTATGCCGCCACTGCCGGGGTGATGGTGGCGCCGCTGGGCTCGGATCCCTTCGCCGAGCCATTGGCCTACGCAGGCGCCGGCGCGCTCGTCGCCGGCCTGATCAGCGTGATCGGGCTCGGCCCGGGTCGCACCCTCGTCTTCCCGCCCGTCGTGGTCGGGGTCGTCGCGCTCACCGTCGGCCTCTACTTGCGCTCCTCCGCGCCAGACGGACTCGGGCCGGCGCCGCTGCTCACCACCGTGCTCGCGCTCGTCGTGCTGGTCGGCAGCCTCTTCCCGTGGCTGGCGCTCGGCGCGACCTCGACCCGGGTCGAGCAGCTCTACTCCCCGGCCGACATCATCGGCGACCCCGAGGACATCGAGCCGGAGCGGGTCGCCGCCGACGCGCGGATCGCCCACGAGATCCTGCTCGCCATCTCCGGCACCGTCGGCCTGCTGCTCGTGCTGGTCGCGCCGCTGGCGGTCAGCCTCGGCGTGGCCGGCACGCTGCTCGCGGTCGACGCCTGCCTGATCGTGATGCTGCGGACCCGCCAGTACCGCACCGGCAGCGAGGTGCTGGTGGGACTCGTCGCAGGCATCGCGGGCCTCGCGGCGGCGGCGATCGCCGTACTCGCCCTGTGGGAGCACTGGCGGCCGACGCTGGCCGTCCTGCTCGCCGTCGCCGGTGCGGTGCTGCTCGCGGCCACCCTGGTCCCGTCCACGCCGTCGGTCCGTCGCGGGCGGCTGGGCGACACGCTCGAGTCCGTGGCGCTGCTGGCGCTGGTACCCCTCCTGGTGATGGCGATCGGGCTCTTCGGCTCGATCAAGGACGCACTGAGCTAACCGGCGATGGCCACCAAGAAGGACCTCGTCGAGGCGTACGCGTTCAGCCGCCGCCGACTGGTGACCGCGTTCGTCTCCGGTGCGCCCGGCGGCCGTGAGGTCGAGCCCGCGCGGCCGGGCCGGATGATCGTCGGCGGCATCGCGATCGCGGTGCTGCTCCTGGCCGGTGCGGCCGCGGCGGGCGCGCTCAAGCCGCGGCCGGACGTCGACTGGATGAGGGAGGCGGGCCTGGTCACCGACGACCGCGGCGCCCTCTACATCAACCTCGAGGAGACGGACTCCCCCGGGCAGCCGCTGCTCCGGTCGGTCATCAACGTCACCTCGGCGCAGCTGATCCTCGGGTCGGAGGCCGAGGCGGAGAAGGTGCCGACGGAGGAGATCGCCGATCAGAGGAAGGGCCCACCGATCGGCATCCTGGGCGCGCCGGCGACGGTGCCGGAGGCGGACACGCTGATCAACAGTGGCTGGACCTCGTGCACCGGCACCGGCCTCGGCATCCGCACCCACGTGGCCGCGAACCCGCAGGCGGAGCCGACGCCGCGGCTCGGGTTCGTCGTGCGTGGCGCCGACAGCGGCGACGCGTTCCTGATCGCCGAGGCCGACGTGCCGGGGCTGCCGACACGCGCCTACCGGTACCCGCTGCCCGACAACGACGCCCTCTACGCCGCCCTCCAGGTCTCGCCCACCGACGAGGTCACGGTCCCCGACCCGTGGCTGGAGCTGTTCCCCCCGGGCGGTCCGCTGGGCGCCCGCGGCCTCGGGATCGCCGGCTGGGGGGACCGGGCCCGCGTCGCGGGCTACCCGGCCGACGCGCTCGTGGGTGACTGGTTCACCCACAGCGGCCGCCCGTTCGCGCTCACCGAGGCCGGAGCGGTGGAGCTGACGCCCTTCGCGGCGGCGGTGCTCCAGTCCACCTCGCTCGGCGAACGGCTGCCGAGGCGGCTCGACGTCGCCGACAGCGGCACGTTCACGATCGACCGGGCGGAGCCGTTCGCCGGCGCCCAGTGGCCCGAGGAGGTGCTGGACGGCTCGGCCGGAGCGGACGAGGAGCTGTGCGCCGTCCTCCAGACCGCCGAGGACGAGGAGCCCGCGGCCCGGCTCGGCGTGGAGCCGTCGGAGTCCGCGAGCGCGCAGGGCGTCCCGCCGACCATGTCCGAGGCCACCGTCGCGTCCGGCCACGGCGCCGTGGTCAGCTCGGCGGACTGGATCAGTGACGGCGGCGGCACCGTGCACCTGATCGACGACCGCGGCTACAGCTACCCCCTGGCCGGCCAGACCGAGGTCGACAACCTCGGGTACGGCGGAGTCCCCGAGGTCGTCGTCCCGCACTACTGGAACAAGCTCTTCGCGGTCGGTCCGGAGCTCTCGAGGGAGGCCGCGCTCTGTCCGCCGGCCACGGCGGGCGAGGGTCGGCCCCGGACGTGCTCGTGACCGTACGACGCCTCGCGAGCGCCACCTCGGCGGTGCTCGCGCTGGTGGTGCTCGCGCTGGTAATCCCGCCGGGCGCGACGACCGCGGCCGCCGGGCCGGGGCGCGCCCTGGCTGCGAGCGGCGACGACTGCGCGGACGTCACCGAGACCCGCGACAAGAGGACCGTCGAGGGTGAGAACGGCCCGTACCTCGACCTGCACGTCCCGCAGGCGCGGGCGATCGCGAGCGAGTCCGGACGGGGCGTCACGGTGGTCGTCGTCGACAGCGGCATCGGAGCCCTTGCCGAAAGAGCCGTCCCGACGGGGCACGCCAGCCCGCCGGGGTTGGAGAGCGGCCACGGCCTGGCGGTGGCGGGCATCGTCGGCGGGCCGGACCAGCAGACCCCCAGGATCCCGGTCGGGATCGCGCCCGGCGCGACGCTGGTGGACGCGCCGTTCTACGACGCCCCGCTCGGTGAGGGTGACGAGACCGCGAGCCGGCCCTTGGCGAGCTCCCTGGCGACGGCGCTGCGGTCGGTCGCCTCCCAGTTGGAGAGCGGTGTGCTCCCGGTCCGCACGGTGGTCGTGGTGCCCGCGCAGGTGCTGCCGTCGGCAGCCCTGAAGAAGGAGGTCCGGCGCGTCGTCAGGTCCGGTGCGCTGGTGGTCGCCCCGGCGGGCGACCGTCCCGGAGACGACGTGGAGGGCTCACCGTTCGGGGACTACTCCGGCCGGCCGGAGCCCGGCGAGGACGCCGTCGGCGACGTCTGGCCCGCGGCGGAGGAGGGCGTGCTGTCGGTCGGTGTCGCGGATCCCGAGGCGCGGCCGTTCCTGCTGCGCAACTCGGGCGTCGACCTGGCCGCACCGGCCGCGGGCTCGGTGACCGCAGCCCGCGACGGGGGCTGGTGCGTGGTCTCCACGCCGTCCACGCACTG
>NZ_SSXI01000318.1 GCF_004803405.1 Nocardioides sp.
ACCGCACCCTCGCCGCGACCGCCTCGGGCAGGCCGAGGTCGGCGGCCGCGGTCGCGATGCCTGAGGTCTGCGCCTCGGGCACGCGGTCGGTCCTGCGGACCGTCGCGTCGACGGCGCGCACCGCTGCCGCCGACCGGATGGTCGTCATCCGGCCGACCATGGCCACCGACTCGTCGGGCAGGCTCGCGTCGTCGCCCATGAAGTCCTGCCCCGGCTCCACGGTCAGCAGGTTGGTCCCGAGCGCGTCGAGCTGCCTGTTGAGGTCGGCGCGGGACGACTCGGAGAGCCCCAGGACCCCCACCAGCGCAGTGATCCCGATCGCGATACCCAGCGCGGACAGGGCCGTCCGGGCGGGCCGGGACGACAGGCCGAGCGCGCCGATCCGGAGCCGGTCGGTCCACGCCATCCGGGTGCGTGCGCCGCTCATGCCGCCACCTCCCGGCACAGGTCGTCGACGATGCGGCCGTCGCGAAGCGTGATCATCCGGGGCGCCCGCTCGGCGATCCCCGGGTCGTGGGTGACCAGGATGATCGTGGCCCCGGTCGCGTGCAGCTCGTCGAAGAGCTCCAGCACCGCGGCGCCGGAGGCGCTGTCGAGGTTGCCGGTCGGCTCGTCGGCCAGCAGTACCCGCGGCGCATGCACGACCGCACGCGCGATCGCCGTCCGCTGGCACTCGCCGCCGGACATCCGCGAGGGCACATGGTCGAGGCGGTGGGCCAGGCCGACCCGCTCGAGGGCCGCGGCGGCGCGGCGACGCCGCTCGGCTCGTCGTACGCCCTGGTACAGGAGGCCGTCGGCCACGTTCTCCAGCGCGGTCTGCCGGTCGAGCAGGAAGAACTGCTGGAACACGAAGCCCAGGTACGTCGCACGCAGCCGGGACAGACCGGCATCGGAGTACGACGCCAGGTCGTGACCCGCGAGGCGCACGGACCCGTCGCTGGCGCGGTCCAGCGCACCCATCAGGTTCAGCAGCGTGGACTTGCCCGAGCCGGAGGGGCCGACCACGGCGACGTACTCGCCCTCGCGGACCGTGAGCTCCACGTCGCGAAGCACGGTGAGCGCGGTGGGGCCCGCGCCGTAGGTCCGGCTGATCCCGGTCAGCTCGAGCACCGGCGGGCTCGGGTCGGTTGCCGGGGTCACGGGGTGACCACCACGTCGTCGCCGGGGGCGAGGTCTCCGGTGACGGCGACCGTGGAGTCGGCGAAACCACCGGTCTCGACCGGCACAGTCCGCGTCGAGCCGCCGTCGAGCACCTCGACGGCATAGCCGCCCTCGACGAGCGCGACCAGGGCCGTGACCGGGACGATCAGCACGTCCTCGGCGAGGGTGCGGGTGACGGTGACCTGCACCGAGGCGCCGTCCAGCTGGCCGGCGACCGCCTTCCGCGACTGTCGGCCGGCGGGCTCCACCGTCACCGAGAGCACCTCCTGCGACTGCTCGTCGGCGGGTGGCACCACCTCGACGTCGACGATCCTCCCGCGAGCCGTCGTGCCGTCCGGGAAATCGAGGTCGACCGCGTTGCCGACCGGTGCGAGGTGGCGCTGGCTGGGCTCGAGCTCGAGGGTGACGCGGCGGTCGGTGCCGCTCAGCTCGAGCACCGGCGTGCCGGGCTGGACTCCCGCGCCCACGTCGAGCAGCCGTCCGCTGACGCGGAGGTCACCGTCGGTGAACACGATGCTGCCCAGGGGCAGCTCGCCGGTCTCCTCCAGGTCGCGGTCCTCCTGCCAGTCCTCGACCGCCTGTGTCGTGAGGTAGGTCCACTCGCCGTCGGCGTCCATGCCCTCGTCCACCCCGTAGCCGAGGTCCAGCAGCGCCTGCTCCAACTGCTCGACGTCGGCGCCGTCGGACACGTCCGGGCCGAGGTCGCGCCACGCGGGGACCCGCCCGTCGAGGCGGACGACCGGCGTGGTGTCGACCCGATAGAGCGACTGCCCCTCCCGGACCACCCGCCCGGCCGGGGGCAGCCAGGTGACGGTGCCCGCGAGCTGGGCGGCGAGGTCGCGGCCGTCGGCGTACTCCAGAGAGCCGCTGGTCGAGGTGGACTCCACCAAGTCGCCTTCGCGCACCTTCGCGGTGCTGACAGCGGTGGTCGAGGCCGCGTCGGCGGGCTCGCCGCTGTCGGGGCCCAGGCCACCGCCTCCGACGAGGGCCACGGTGCCGGCGGCAGCGGCGACCACGAGTACGGCGACGCCGACGATGGGGGCGGTCCGCATCTCAGGACCTCCTCTCCCTGCGCGGCATCTCCAGGCCGGCCTCCTCCGCGCAGGCCTCCTGGTCCTTCTGGAACGCGGGGTCCTCCGGGTCGACGCCGCCCTCGAGCCGCTGCGTCACCTTGCCGCCGTCGAACTGCGGGTCCGGCACGTCCCAGCCCTTCTCCCGCATGCACTGCGCCGCGGCGAGCAGCGCCTCCTTCTGCTCGGCCGGCATCTCCCTCCGCGCGTCCTCGGGGATGGCGCTCTCGATGATCCCGTGGCACTCCTCCTCGGCGGCCCTGACGATCTCCGGGTCCAGGTCGCCCGCGTTCTGCCGCACCAGGCCGCGCTCGCCGGGCTTGGGATCCTCCATCGGGACGCCGTTGTCCCGCATGCACTGCGCGAACTCGAGCATCGCGTCGTCGACGTCGGCCTTCTCGGTCGCGTCGTCGCTCGCCTCCTTCCCGCCGGTGCCGGGCAGCTCACAGGCGCTCAACGCCAGAGCGAGCAGGAACGCGGCGGCGAGGGCCGCGAGCCAGCGCAGCGGGGTGCGGGCGTCGTGCCGGTGTGGTCGTCTCATGGTTCCTCCTTGGTCGGTGCGGACAAGGGGAACTTCAGCGGAGGACGCGTTCGACGAGCGTTGGCGTTCTCGGCGACTTCTCTGCGTTCTCTTATGAAGGCTGAACATTGCGGCTGAGACGCTGGCTCGATGCGGGTGCTGGTGGTCGAGGACGAGGGCGTGATGGCCGAGGCCGTCGTGCTCGGCCTGCGCCGGGCGGGCTACGCCGCCGACGTCGCAGGCGACGGCGAGGCGGCGCTCGCGCTCGCCGGCCTCAACCCCTACGACGTGGTCCTTCTCGACCGGGACCTGCCGGTCCTGCACGGGGACGAGGTCTGCCGCCGCCTGGTGGCGGCCGGCAACGACGCGCGGATCCTGATGCTCACCGCGTCCGGCGCCGTGGCCGAGCGCGTGGACGGGCTTCACCTCGGTGCCGACGACTACCTTGCCAAGCCGTTCGCGTTCGCCGAGCTGCTGGCGCGCGTCGACGCGCTCGGTCGACGCGCGGGCCGCG
>NZ_SSXI01000025.1 GCF_004803405.1 Nocardioides sp.
ACCAGCAGCTCGCCGGTCATTGCGCGCGGAACCGAACGGTCGCGTCGGCCGAGAGCAGCGCGGGCGGGTCCCGGTCCAGGTCCCACAGGACGGTGTCGGTGCGGCCGATCAGCTGCCACCCACCCGGGGACGGGCGCGGGTAGACGCCGCTGAACTCGCCTGCGAGGCCGACCGACCCTGCCGGAACACTGGTCCGGGGCGCGTCGCGCCGCGGCACGCGCAGCCGGGGGTCCCCGCCGACGAGGTACGCGAAACCCGGCGCGAACCCCCCGAACGCCACCCGCCACGGCGTCCCGGTGTGGGCGGCGACGACGCCGTCCTCGCCGAGCCCGGTCAGGCGCGCGACCTCGACGAGGTCCGGGCCGTCGTACGTCACGGGGATCACCACCTCGAGCTCGCCCGATGGACGCACCTGACGTTGCTGCTCCGAAACCGCTTCTCGGACGACCGATTCGTCAGGTACGACGGCAGCCAGGCGATCGAGACCGACCGCCGGACCGGCGACCAGCAGCACCGTCCGAGCGCCCGGCACGACGTCTGCCACCAGCTTGCCGACCGCGGGGTCCGCCCGCAGCAGGTCCACACAGGCCACCACCTGAGCGGCGTCGCTGAGCTCGACGAGCAACCCGCGGTCGCCGTACGGGAGGAGTTTCACGAGAACGCCTGCACCGCGACCCCGGCCTCCGCGAGCGCGGAACGGACCGCCGCCGCAATCGCGGGCGCGCCGGGCGTGTCGCCGTGGACGCACAGCGAGCGCACTGCGCCCGACGTCGCGAGCCGGACCGCCTGGGCGGCGACTTCGGCCGGGTCGGTCAGGACCGCGCCGGGCTCGGAGCGTGGCACCAGACCTCCGTCGGCCCGGTAGGAGCGGTCGGCGAAGCCCTCGCCCACCGCGGGCAGGCCGGCCTCCTCGACGAGCCGGAGCAGCGACGCCCCGGGGAGGCCGAGGACCGGCAGCCCGCCGTAGGCGACGACGGCCTCGATCACCGCCCGCGCCTGGCGCTCGTCGGTGGTGACCGCGTGGTAGAGGGCGCCGTGCGGCTTGAGGTAGGTGACGGCGCCACCGACCGATCGAGCCAGCGCCTCCAGCGCACCCAGCTGGTAGAGCACGTCGGCGGTCAGCTCGTCGGGGGCGACGTCGATGAACCGCCGGCCGAAGCCGACCAGGTCGCGGTAGCCGACCTGGGCGCCGACGGCCACGCCGAGGCGTACGGCGAGCTCGACCGTACGACGAAGCATCAGCGGGTCTCCGGCGTGGAAGCCGCACGCGACATTCGCGCTGGTGAGGTGCGGAAGGAGGGCCGCGTCGTCCCCGAGCTGCCAGCGGCCGAAGGACTCGCCGACGTCCCCGTTGAGGTCGACCACCCCCTGAACGCCGCTGCCTGGTGCACTGATCACCGTCCTATGGTGGCCCATGCTGGCGTCGCCGAGCCAAGGACGGCGCCGGGCCGCCCATGAGCCGACGGAGTGAGACGACGCTCACGAAGGCGCCAACGAAGGGTTACCGATGGGTAATGTTCGCGGCGGCCGTATTGCCACCCCATCGAACAGACCCTAGGGAGACAACGACCGTGCAGCACATCCTCGATGCGATCCAAGCCGAAGGGACCTCTGCGGAGGACTTTGCGAACCTGGAGCTTCCCGAGTCCTACCGGGCAGTGACGGTGCACAAGGACGAGGTCGACATGTTCGAGGGCCTGCCCTCGAAGGAGAAGGACCCCCGCAAGTCGCTGCATGTCGACGACGTGCCGCTCCCCGAGCTCGGCCCGGGTGAGGCGTTCGTGGCCGTGATGGCCTCGGCGATCAACTACAACACGGTGTGGACCTCGATCTTCGAGCCGGTCTCCACCTTCGGGTTCCTCGAGCGCTACGGGCGCGAGTCCGACCTCGGCAAGCGGCACGACCTGCCCTACCACATCGTCGGCTCCGATCTGTCCGGCGTGGTCCTGGCGGTCGGCCCGGGCGTGAACAAGTGGAAGCCGGGCGACCGGGTCGTCGCGCACTGCCTCTCGGTCGAGCTCGAGGCTCCCGACGGCCACAGCGACACCATGCTCGACCCCTCGCAGCGGATCTGGGGCTTCGAGACCAACTTCGGTGGTCTGGCCGACGTCGCGATGGTCAAGGCCAACCAGCTGATGCCCAAGCCCGAGCACCTCACGTGGGAGGAGGCCGCCTCGCCGGGCCTGGTGAACTGCACCGCCTACCGTCAGCTGGTCTCCGCGAACGGCGGCAACATGAAGCAGGGCGACAACGTCCTGATCTGGGGCGCCTCGGGCGGGCTGGGCGGCTTCGCCACGCAGTACGCCCTCAACGGGGGCGCGAACCCGGTCTGCGTCGTCTCGAACGAGGAGAAGGCGAAGATCGTGCGCAGCATGGGCGCGGAGATGGTCATCAACCGTTCCGAGATGGACTTCAAGTTCTGGAACGAGGACAACACCCAGCAGAACCCCAAGGAGTGGCTGCGGTTCGGCAAGGCGATCCGGGAGCTCACCGGCGGCGAGGACATCGACATCGTCTTCGAGCACCCCGGCCGCGAGACCTTCGGCGCGAGCGTGTTCGTCACCCGCAAGGGCGGCACCATCACCACCTGCGCGTCGACCACGGGCTACATGCACGAGTACGACAACCGCTATCTGTGGATGAACCTCAAGCGGATCATCTCCAGCCACTTCGCCAACTACCGCGAGTCGTGGGAGGCCAACCGCCTGATCGCCCAGGGCAAGATCCACCCGACCCTGTCCCGCGTCTACACCCTGGACGAGGTCGGCCAGGCCGCGCTCGACGTCCACCACAACCTGCACCAGGGCAAGGTCGGCGTCCTCGCGCTCTCCCCGCAGGAGGGCCTCGGCGTGCTCAACCACGAGCTCCGCGAGCAGCACCTCGACAAGATCAACCTGTTCCGCGGCATCTGAACCTCCGCACGCACACACAGGGCGGGTCCGCGCACGGCGCGGGCCCGCCCTGCGACATTCGCGGCATCTCAGCCGGGTGGGGGCGGGGTGGGAAAGCACGACCGGATCGGGGATCATGGGCGGGTCCCCGAGAACATCGCAGTCGAGAGCCAGGAGGCTCGTTCTTATGAGCGACCAGGGTCTGTCCATCTTCGACGACGACGAGCCCACCCCGAGCGAGGAGACCCCCGTGACCACGAAGGCCGCCGATGACGAGCCGACCCAGGTGATGCCCGCAGTCGGCAACGCCCCGACACCCAAGCCCCAGGCGGGCCAGCCCGCGGCCGGGTCGCCCGCCGCGCAGCCCCCACGTCCGGAG
>NZ_SSXI01000152.1 GCF_004803405.1 Nocardioides sp.
ACTGCCTGGGGGTCACCCACGGCGGTGCGCGCCAGCGCCAGCGCCGCGTCGCGGCCGAAGGGCGGGCGCTCCCTGGTCGCGCCGAACCGCTGCAGGTAGAGGTCGTCGACGGTCTCCACCACCAGCTCGTCGAGCGACTCGACGAGCGCCGCGCCGGCATCGGTGTCGCCGGCGACGCCGAGCGAGCGGAGCACCAGCTGGCAGAACTGGTGCGTGGTCGCGATGGTGGCCGCGTCGAAGGTCGCGAGCGCGTCGCGGAGCCGTCGGTGCTTCTCGTCGCGGTCCGACTCGTCGGCGAG
Source organism: Nocardioides sp. (assembly GCF_004803405.1). GTDB lineage: Bacteria > Actinomycetota > Actinomycetes > Propionibacteriales > Nocardioidaceae > Nocardioides > Nocardioides vastitatis. Next base: position 300 of record NZ_SSXI01000152.1, read on the forward strand.
CAGGTGGGCGATGACGGTGTTGTCGAGGTCGGCGGTCGTCGGGTCGGCGAGGGCCCGCTCCGCCTGGACGAGCTGCGACCGGACGCGCTCGCGCAGCTCCTGGCTGGCCGCGCGACCGAAGGTGATCACCAGCATCTCGTCGAGCCGGGCCACGCCCTCGGCGACGTAGCGGGTGACGAGCGCGCCGACGGTGAAGGTCTTGCCGGTCCCGGCGCTCGCCTCGAGCAGGGTGGTGCCGGCCGGCAGCGGCCCGGTCAGGTCGAAGGACTCCATCTCGCCCGTCACCAGCTGCCCTGCTCGGCCTTGATCAGCGGGCTCCACACGCGCAGCGCCAGGGCGCCGAAGCGGGAGCGCTCGCCGTCGTACTGCTCCTCGGGCGCGGGATCGTCCCGCAGCCCGGGGATCGGCGCGGACGGCCCCCAGGCGCGCACCTGCTCGGTGTCGGAGCACTCGCCGGGGAACCTGCCGTCGTTCCAGTCCCAGCCGGCCTTCTTGAGCGCCTCCGCCTCGCCGGCGCGGGTGCGCCGCATCCGGGCGTAGGCCAGCGACGCCTTGAGTGGGAGCGGCAGCGGCTCGCAGAGGCCGCGGTCCCGCAGCAGGACCAGGTCGCGCAGCAGGTCGCGGGCGGTGTGGTCCAGCGGGCCGAGCTGGGACAGGGAGTACGGCACCCGCGATCGGCCGTTCGTCGGGCGGCCCAGCGCCCGGCCGGTCCACGCCTTGTCCTCGTCGCTGGCGGCCAGCGCCAGGAGCTGGATCCAGGTCTGCAGGCGGTGGGTCGCGCCGAGCCGGCTGTAGGTGACGGGGACCAGGCGGTCGCCGTACACCTCGGGGACGGTGCCGCGCAGGCTGCGGCCGTCGCCGAGGTCGACGTCGACGTCCACCGACTGCGGGGGGCGGACGCGGAGCTTGCGCGCCTCGTCGGCGATCGGCTCCGCGCGGACGATGATCTCGGCGAGGATCCGCCAGCCGAGCCAGCCCGGCGGCAGGACGCCACGACGCCACTCCTGCTGGCGCGCCTGCTCGGGGTCCATCCCGTTGAGCAGGTCTCGCAGTACCCGGTCGCCGACGGACCACTGCGCCAGGTTGTCGATCTCGACCGGCAGGCCGTCGGACAGCGGCTCCTCGTCACGGGGGAGCGCCAGGTCGAGCCGGTCGCGGAAGAACCCACGGACCGGCGACCTGTAGAAGGCGAGCAGGTCGTCGAGGGAGACGTCCGCTGCCGGCGCGACCGGGAGGGGTCCGGGCAGCAGCGGGGGCGGCTCGACGCGCGGCGCCCGGGCCGCCTGTGCGCCGACGAGGGCACACCGGTCGAAGCTGAACGGCCGGTCGGGCACGAGGGCGCCGGGTGTCACGTTGCGGTGGTCGAAGGGCTGCAGCGGATGGCGTACGACGACCGCGTCGCTCGTCCGCCGCCCGCCGACCGTGGTCGCGGTGAGGTCGAGGGCGTCGAGCAGCTCCCCCAGCGGCGACGCCGGGGGGCGGGGCTGGCCGCTGTACTCGTTGGCGCCCGTGTAGGTGACCACGAGCGTCTCGGTGGCGGCCAGGATCGCGTCGAGGAAGAGCTGCCGGTCCTCGCTGCGCAGGTCGCGCTCGCCGGTCATCGGGTCGCGGGCCAGCACGTCGTCGCCGTCGGTGATGCCGACACGGGGGAAGACTCCGTCGTCGAGGCCGAGCAACGCGACGACGCGGTGCGGCACCGAGCGCATGGGGACCATGGTGCAGACCGTGAGGGTGCCGGTGCGGAAGTTCGCGCGCGTGGGCCGGCCGGCGAGCCTGTCGGCCAGCATGGCGCGGACGTCGGGCAGTCGCAGCGGGTCGTCCCCCGACCCTGCGGCCTGGGCGACGCGGCCGAGCTCCCGCTGGACCTGCCCGGTCTGCCAGGCCTCGGTGGACGGGACCGCGGTCAGGTCGCTGATGCCGACGTGGAGCACCGTGAGCCAGTGCTCGAGCGGGTGCACGCCGGTGAGCTGGTCGGTGACGTCGCGCAGCCGGTGCACGAACTCCGTCAGCCTGCCGACCAGCTCGATCTCCCCGCTGCCGATGTCGTCGAGCGGTAGCGTCTTGTCGAGCCAGGACCCGGAGTCACCGGACATCGCCACCCCGGCCAGCAGCCGGTCGAGCCCGAACTGCCAGGTGTTGGCGACGTAGCCCTCCAGCCCGTAGTCACTGCGGTGCTCGGCGTCGAAGCCCCACCGGATCCCGGCCTCGCGCGCCCAGTCGGCGACCAGTTGCAGGTCGTCGTCGCGGAACCCGAACCGCCGCCGCACCGGCTCGAGGTGCGCGAGGTCCAGGACGTCCCCGACGCCGGCGCGGCCGCCGGCGAGGTCGAGCAGGCGGGTGGCGACGTTGAGGAGCGGGTTGGTCCGGTCGAGCGCCCGGTCGGCGAGCTTGACCCGGAGCCGGTGAGCGGGGTGTCTGGCGTCGTCGCCGCCTGCGCCACCCAGGTCGCCGAGCCCGAACCCGGCGGCGATCAGGGGCGCGTAGGCCTCGATGTCGGGACACATCACGAGCACGTCGCGTGGCTCGAGCGTGGGGTCGTCGGCGAGCAGCCCGAGCAGCGCCTCGCGCAGGACGTCGACCTGGCGCGCGGCGCCGTGGCAGGCGTGCACCTGGACCGAGCGGTCCGTGGCCGGGTCGAAGGTGCGGCTGCTCGCGTCGCCGACCGCGTTGGCGTGCAGGTCGTGCTGGAGCCACGAGAGCAGCGAGTCGCCGGCGGGTACGGCCGTGTCGAGCCGCACCGGCTCGTCGGCGTACGTCGCCGTCGCGAGCGTGCGCTGCAGCTCGCGGGTGTCGCGGCCGAGCGTGGCGAGCAGGGGGTGACCGACCACGTCGTGCGAGCGGTCCTCGGCCCGCGGCACCGGCCCCGTCGTCGTACCGGGGGCGAGGGCGTCCCACAGCGCCGGCGACGGGTGCGGCAGCCACAGGTGCACCTCGCGGTGCTCACCCAGTGCGTGCAGGAGGTCGACCTCGGTCACCGGCAACCGGGTGTGGCCGAACAGCGACAGGCGATCGGGCAGGTCGAAGGCCT
>NZ_SSXI01000256.1 GCF_004803405.1 Nocardioides sp.
CAGCAGCTCGGCGATCTTGCGGGCGACCGCGGCGGCCTGCTCGCGCGGACGCCGCAGGGGCGCGGCGGGGACGATCATCGCCGCCACCAGCGCGACGCCACCACCGATCAGTGCGTCGGTCCAGCGGAGGAACGCGCCCTCGGCGCCGGGCACCAGCGCGGCCACCACGATCGACTGCACGGCCGCCTGGGTGACGAAGAGGATCCCGGCGTCGAGCAGCAGCGCGGTCGACATGGCGAGGAGCACGATGAGCCCCAGCTGCCAGGCACCCGAGCCGATCCAGGTGACGAGCAGGTCGGCGACGAGCACGCCGATGGCGACACCCAGGGTGACCTCCACGACCCGCCGGAGCCGCTGGCCGTAGGAGGTGCCGAGCGAGACCACCGCGGCGATCGGCGCGAAGAACGGCGTCTCGTGCCCGACCAGGTCAGCGGCGATCCACCACGCCACGCCGGCAGCGATCGCACACTGGGCGACCACCCACGACTTGCTGCGCCACCGGGCGAGCCGGCCACGCACGGAGAGCCGGCTGCGGGCCCACATCTGCTCCAGGGGCACCTCCATGCGCGCATGGTCCCACGAGCCGTGGGCGGTGCGCTCAGACCACCGTGGTCTTGGGCGGCAGCAGCTTCCTCGACGCCAGCGCGACGACGTCCTCGTAGCGAGAGCCGGCGAGCTTGGCGAAGTGGTGCAGGGCATGGGCGTCGATGCCGACCAGCACGCGGGCCTGGTTCCTCCGGATGCCCTTGACGATGATCTCGGCGGCCCGCTCGGGCGTCATCTTCGCGAGCTTCCTGTCGAACAGCTCCGCGGTCTTCTGCTTGTCCTCGGTCGCCGCCACCCGCGCGTTGCGGGCGATGGCGGTCTTGATGCCGCCGGGGTGGACGCAGCTGACGCCGACCCTGTGCCTGCCGATCAGCATCTCCTGGCGGAGCGCCTCGGTGAAGCCGCGGACCGCGAACTTCGTCGCGTTGTAGGCGCTCTGGCCCGGGATCGCGATCAGTCCGAACAGCGAGGAGAGGTTCACGACATGGCCGTCGCCGGAGGCGATCAGGTGCGGCAGGAACTCCTTGGTGCCGTGGACGACACCCCAGAAGTTGATGTCGGTGATCCACTCCATGTCCTCGTACGTCAGGTCCGCCACGTCACCGGCGAGCGCGACGCCCGCGTTGTTGATCACCACGTTCACCCGGCCGAAGTGGTCGGCGACCTGCGTGGCGTACCCGGCGACGGCCTCCCGGTCGGCGACGTCGAGTCGGTCGGAGCGGACCTGGGGTGCGCCGGCCTGGGTGGCCAGCGAGACCGTCTCGGCGAGCCCCGCCTCGTCGATGTCGGAGAGCGCCAGGTGCGAGCCCCTGCGCGCCAGGTTCACCGCGAGTGCGCGGCCGATGCCGGAGCTCGCGCCGGTGATGACGACGACCTTGTCGGCGAGGGTCCTCACGCGCTGACCGCCTCTCGCTGCTCGACCGGCCGGACGTCGTACTGGTCGAGGTCGAACCGGGACAGCAGTCGCCTCAACGTGAACGTCTGGCCCGGCCACAGCGTGGTGTTGTTGCCGTGCTCGTCGAGGTACCAGCTCGCGCAGCCGCCGGTGGTCCACACCGTCGGCTTCATCCGCGCCTGGACGCGGTCGCTCCAGGAGTCCTGGGCCTCGATGGTCGGCTCGACGGTCGCGAGCCGCTGACTGCGCATGGTGCGCAGCGCCTCGGTCAGGTAGGCGACCTGGGACTCGATGATGAAGATCATGCTCGAGTGACCGAGCGCGGTGTTCGGCCCGACCAGGTGGAAGTAGTTGGGGAACCCGTGCACGGTCGTGCCCTTGTAGGCGCGCATGCCCCTCTCCGCCCACGTCTCGGCGAGAGTGCGGCCGTCGCGGCCGGTGACGTGCGAGGCCATCGGCTGGTCGGTGACGTGGAACCCGGTCGCGACGACCAGCACGTCGATCTCGCGCTCGGCGCCGTCGGCGGTCACGATCCCACTCGGCGTGACCTTGACGATCGGGTCGGTGACCAGCTCGACGTTGTCGGAGTCGAGCGCGGGGTACCAGGTGTTGGAGATCAGGATCCGCTTGCAGCCGGCCCGGTAGGTCGGGGTGACCCTCTTCCGGAGCTCGGGGTCGGTGATGCCGCGGCGGATGTTGCGCTTCGCCACGGCCTCGACCACGTTCATCAGGGCCGGCAACCGCGTGAACGCCGGCACACGGGCCTCGAGGCCGGCGTACACGGCGGCGCGGGCGGCACGCTGGACGACGGGGAGCCTGCGGAAGACGGCCTTCTCCAGGGCGGTGAAGGAGCGCTCGTTGCGTGGGATCACCCAGTTGGGCGTGCGCTGGTAGACGTCCACCCGGGCGGCGACCTTCTGCAGCTCGGGCACGATCTGGACCGCCGAGGCGCCGGTCCCGATCACGGCGATCCGCTTGCCGGCCAGCTCGGCCTCGTGGTTCCAGCGGGCGGAGTGGAAGACCTCTCCCTGGAAGGAGTCGATGCCGTCGATGTCGGGCAGCTTCGGCTCCGAGAGGCCGCCGCTGCCGACGATCAGGCTGCGTGCCGCGTAGGTCGCGCCCGTGGTGCGGACGAGCCATCGCTGCGCGTCCTGGTCCCACGTCGCGTCGGTGACGGCGGTGTCGAACACGAACCGGTCCAGCGTGCCCGACTCCTCCGCGACCCGGCGGATGTAGGCCTGGATCTCCGGCTGCGGCGAGAACGCCGAGGTCCAGTCGGGGTTGAGCGCGAACGAGAACGAGTAGAGCTGGCTCGGCACGTCGCAGGCCGCGCCCGGGTAGGTGTTGATGTGCCAGGTGCCGCCGACGTCGCTGTCCTTCTCGATCACGACGAAGTCGCTCTCGCCGGCCTCGTTCAGCTTGATCGCGGTGCACAGGCCGCCGAACCCGGCCCCAACGATCAGATGGTCGACGGTCGTCGTGGTGCGGATGTCCTCGCTGGAGCTCATAAGATCGACGGTATTGCCGCTATTGAACAACTGTCAATATAGTGTGACGGGTGACGACCGCCACCCGCTCCCACCGGATCCGGCTCGCGCCGGACCAGCGGCGCAGCCAGCTCCTCGACCTCGGCGTGCGGCTGCTTGCGACCCGGTCGCTCGATGAGCTCTCGATCGACGTGCTGGCCGAGGAGGCCGGTATCTCGCGCGGGCTGCTCTACCACTACTTCGGCGGCAAGCAGGGCTTCTACGAGGCCGTCGTCCAGCACGCGGCCGACGACCTCTTCGCCCAGACCGCCCCGCCCGCCGGCGGTGAGCCGCTCCAGCGCCTGCACACGTCGATCACCGCGTACGTCGACTACGTGCAGGCCAACCACGCCGGGTACCGCTCGCTGGTGAAGGCCGCCGGCGGCGGCAACGAGGCGTTGCGCGCGATCTACGAGACGACCTTCGAGGCGATGGCCGACCGGGTCTTCGCACAGCCGGACGACGCGATCATCCCCGACACCCCCGCCACCCGCCTCCTCGTCCGGGCCTGGCAGAGCATGGTCGAGGACCTCGTGCTGTCCTGGTGCGCCGACCCCACCCCCCTCACCCGCGAAGAGCTGCTGCACGTCATCACCACCTCCCTCCCCGCACTGGTGGACACCCTCCCCTGACCGCGAGGGGGCGCGGTGTGCGGCGCGAGGGGGCGCGGTGT
>NZ_SSXI01000073.1 GCF_004803405.1 Nocardioides sp.
CGGGCGGTGGGACGCGGCGTACGCCGGTCCGGCGACCCGCCAGGCGCCCGACGACCTGGCCGCGGCGATCGCGGCGGAGCCGGACGCGCAGGCGATGTTCGATGTGCTCACCAGCGCCAACCGGTTCGCGCTGATCCATCGCGTCGAGAGCATGAAGCGTGCGGAGGGCAGGGCCCGCAAGGTCACCGAGATGGTGGAGATGCTGGCGCGCGGCGAGACGATCTACCCGCAGAAAGCGGGCCACCCTGGACGGGCAGGTCAGGGCGCCGACGCCCGGCCTGAGGGCCACCGGTCGCCATGACCAAGTGGGATACCTGATGGCGCCGACCTGATGCACGCCGCGAAGCAGATCTCGACAACTTCGGCTCCGAGGGCCACTGATGGCTCGCTCAACTGAAGACTGGTTGGTGCACCCCGAGGGTGAACGACCCGAGGAAACGGGAGGGAACCGGAGGCAACTGGAGAGCGGTTACAGGCTCAGGACTGCGAGTCGCGTTGCAGACATATGCAGGATTCCTCCCGTATGGAGGATCATGAACAGGAGGCGGCGTCGGGCTCGATCGCCGATCGACTGCCAAGGTCCGCGGACAGCGCCGCGTAGATGTACTCGCTGCCCCAGCGATCCCCGTCGAGGTCGTTCTCGACCAGGTGCGCCTCCCGGCGCATCCCGAGGCGCTCACAGACCCGCACAGACCCGGTGTTCTCCACATCCAGCCGCGCGTAGAGCCGGTGCACGCCCAGCGCGTCGAAGGCAAACCCCGCCAGCGCCGCGGCCGCCTCGGTCGCGTAGCCGTGCCCCTGGTGGGCTGGGTGGAGAGTCCAGCCGATCTCGGCTTGGGCTGCGCGGGCATCGGCCAGGGTGAGGCTCACCTCGCCGAGGACACCGGGCTCATCGCGTCGGCAGACGGCGAGCGCCAGTCTGTCCCCGTCGGCGCGCCAGGCCGTCTGCGCCGCGCGCTCGGCGGCAACCTGTTCGCTGCGCTCACGCGTGTGCGCCGGCCGGTACAGGTAGCGCGCCACACTCGGCAGGCTCTGGTAGGCGTACAGGTCGTCGGCGTCGCCGGGAGTGAACAGACGCAGCGACAACCGGGACGTCGTCAACGGCAGGAGCGAGGCGATGTCCATGCGGACCTCCGGGACGCGGATGTAGCTCAAGTCGCAGACTGATTGTCGCATCACGACTGCCGGCACCACTTCACCACGAGGCGCCGCATCCCAGGAACTGTTTGCTAGCTGACGCGAGTTGATGTGGAACATCGTGATGGCGATGCTCGCTGGTGGCGGGCACGGTCGGCCACAGTCGCGGTCAGGTGCGGGCTCGCTGGCCAGAGGGTTCGGGTGAATGTTCCCAGCGATGGCCGTAGGCCACTAGTGGCTGTAACGCGGCAAGCAGTTCTTGGCCCCGAGTGGTGAGGCCATAGCGGACAGATACAGGTGTCGTGGGCTCGACCGTGCGCGAGACGAGGCCGGCGCGCTCGAGCTCTTTGAGTCGGAGGGCGAGCATCCGGTCGGAAAGGCCTTCCGCCATCGCCCTGATCTCTCCGAAGCGGGCCGCGCCGCGGCCGAGGGCGAGCAGGATCGCGCTGTTCCAGCGGCGCCCGATCAGCTCGATCGTGGCGCAGGCCGAGTGGCACTGTGATTCGTCAATGACGTCGCGGGACTGAGGGGCGGGCCTGACCTTTGGCACTTACCAAAGATAAGTCACTTATGGCGTGATTGGCAATGAGCCGGGGACTGGCGATCCTGGCCGTATGCCCGACTATGGTCACGCGCTGCGCTTCGGCACGTTCATCACGCCCGTCCACACGCCGGTCATGCACGCGGTGGAGAAGGCGGAACTGGCCGAGGGACTGGGTTTCGACCTTGTCACCTTCCAGGATCACCCGTACCAGCCATCGTTCCACGACACCTGGACGTTGCTGACGTGGGTGGCTGCGAGTACGTCGAGGATCCAGGTCTCTGGCAACGTGTTGAACCTGCCGTTGCGTCCCCCCGCGATCCTGGCCAGGTCGGCCGCGAGCCTGGACCTGCTGTCCGGTGGACGATTCGCACTGGGCCTGGGTGCGGGAGCGTTCTGGGACGCGATTGAGGCCATGGGTGGTCGGCGTCTCACTCCGGGCCAGAGTGTCGATGCGCTGAGTGAGGCCGTCGACGTGATCCGTGGCATCTGGGATCCCGATGTCCGCGGACCACTCCGAGCCGGCGGTGAGTGGTACCGGGTGAACGGTGCGAAGCCGGGCCCGGCGCCTGCGCACGAGATCCCGATCTGGCTTGGTGCATTGAAGCCGCGGATGCAGCGACTGGTGGGGGAGAAGGCGGACGGGTGGCTGCCCAGCTTCCAGTACATCGGGAGCGAAGGGCTGACCGCGGGCAACCGGGTCATCGACGAGGCAGCCGAGAGCGCCGGCCGCGACCCCCGGGAGGTCACCCGGTTGTTGAACATCTCGCCCGGGATGCCGGCCGAGGAACTCACGCGGATGGCGGTCGAGGAGGGCGTCAGCGTATTCATCCTGGCCACCGACGACCCAGGCCAGCTGGAAGAGTTCGCGAGCGACGTGATCCCGGCTGTGCGCAAGGACGTCGAGGGCGGGCGAGCGGCTCACGGGACCCGGCCCGCTGCACGAGTCCGCGGCCAGAAGGCGCTCTCACTTCGGCAGCCGGGCATCGACTACGACGGCCTGCCGGCCTCCCTGATCGAGGCGGCTGTGGAGCCGGGCGATGCCGCGTACCGCCGCTACCGCTCGGCGTACATGCGCGGCGGCGCGCCCGGTCTCGTCCTGCGGCCGAGGACGGTCGAACAGGTACGGGACGCTGTTGAGTTCTCGGGTGAGCATCGGGAGCTGCCGCTGGGAATCCTCAGTGCCGGCCATGGTGTGTCCGGGCGGTCGGTCAACCAGGGTGGACTGGTCATCGACGTCAGCGCGCTCAACCACATCGAAGTCCTCGACGCCGAGGCGGGACGGGTGCGGATCGGGCCGGGCGCGCGGTGGGTTGATGTCGCCCTGGCCTTGGCGCCGCACGGTCTGGCCATCTCTAGCGGCGACTACGGGGGTGTGGGCGTCGGCGGCCTGGCAACCGCGGGGGGCGTGGGGTGGTTCGCCCGGCAGCACGGGCTGACCATTGATCACCTGCGATCGGTCGACGTGGTGCTGGCGGACGGCGCCCTCGCGCACGCCAGTGAGGAAGAGAACCGCGACCTGTTCTGGGCGATGCGCGGTGCGGGGGCCAACTTCGGCATCGCGGTCTCCTTCGACTTCCAGGCCGCACGAGTCGCCCAGTTGGGGTTCGCGCAGCTGACCTTCGACGCCACCGACACTGCCGGGTTCATCGAGCGCTGGGGGACCTACATCGAGAACGCCGACCGCGCTGTATCCGGCGAAGCGATCCTCGCCTCAGCTCGTGGCGGTGGGCGAACCGCTCGGGTGCTGCTCGCGGTCGACAGCGACATCCCCGATCAGATCGTCGAGCATCTGCAGCCGATCACTCAAGTGGCCCCGCTGCTCGACCAGCAGATCGCCATCGGCCGCTATGACGAGGTCATCGGGATGTTCGTCACCGACCAGCCGCAACAAGGCCAAGGCGAACCCGTGTCACGGTCCGGTCTCATCGGCCACCTCTCTCGCGACTTCGCCCACGCGACCGCGGCGTTCCTCGACAGTGGGGTCTCTCCATGGTTCCAGATCCGAACCGTGGGCGGCGCGGTCGCGGACACTCCGGCCGACGCCACCGCCTACGGGTGGCGTGACGCGAACTTCTCGATCGTGGCGCTGGGCTCCC
>NZ_SSXI01000079.1 GCF_004803405.1 Nocardioides sp.
CCGCGGTCGAGGACCACCTCGCCGTTGGACAGGGCGACGCCAGGTGCCAGCGGCTCGAGCTCCGGTCGCCGCGGCCGGGCCGCAGGGGTACGACGCAGCGCGTCGTCGGTCCGTCGCCACGCCAGGCGTGACAGGTGGGTCAACCGCCGGCCGAGGTCGCGCACCTGGCGTTGCGTGGTCCGCTCGTCAGGCAGCCCGAGCGCCTCGGCCAGGGTCGACCAGTGCTCGGGCGCGATCCGGTCGGTGGCTCGGCCGGCCGCCGCGTGCAGCACGTCGCGGATGTCGAGCAGCTGGAGCCGGCAGCGTTCGAGGTCGGCGGCCGGCACGTCGACCAGCCAGGTGGCGGTGAGGCTCTTGAGGACCGTGGCGTCCCGCAGGCCGCCCTCGGCCTCCTTGAGGTCAGGCATCGAGAGGTGGGCGAGCTCGCCGACCATCCGGTGCCGGTTGCGAACGATCTCACGCAGCTCGGGCAGCCGGCGACGAGCCTGCCGGCGCCACTGCGCGAGGATCGTGGTGCGCAACCGGAGCGTGAGGCTGTAGTCCCCCGCGACGTGGCGGACGTCGAGCAGGCCGGAGGCCACCCGGATGTCGTCCTGCGCGGCCGTCAGCATCTCCGACAGGGTGCGCACGGAGTGGTCGAGCTTGGCGCCCGAGTCCCACAGCGGGTACCAGACCACCTGTCCCAGGTCGCCGATGTCGACGCCCTCGTCGGAGACCAGGACCACGTCGAGGTCGGAGTACGGCGCCATGTCGCCGCGCCCGTACCCACCGACCGCGACGAGGGCGACCCCGGTGTCGGGACCGCCCGCGTCGTCGTAGGCCCTGGAGCAGAGGCTGTCAGCCTCGTCGGTGCGTGCGGCGCGCTCGCTGGCGGTCATCTGTCTGCAGTCGGCAGCGCGGCGGGAGACGACCGACGGCAGCGTGCTGCCCGCCTGCGGCGGAGACGCGCTCGACCCGATGTCAAAGCGCCGCGGCGTCCTTGTCGCCCGTGCGGACCCGGATCACCGTCTCGATCGGGCTCACCCAGACCTTGCCGTCACCGATCCGTCCGGTGTGGGCCGTCTTGGTGATGATGCCGACGATGTCCTCGGTGTCGGCGTCGTCGACCACGATCTCGATGCGGATCTTCGGCACCAGGGCGATGTCGTACTCGGCGCCGCGGTAGACCTCGGTGTGGCCCTTCTGCCGTCCGTAGCCACTCACCTCGCTGACCGTCATGCCGGTGACGCCGAAGGCCTCGAGCGCCTCGCGGACGTCTTCCCACTTGTGCGGCTTGATGACCGCGGTGACGAGCTTCATGCACTTACCTCCGTAGCGGTGGAACCGGTGCCGAGGACCGAGCGGCGGGCCCCGCTGGTGCCGAGATCGTAGGCGGACTCGCCGTGCTCGACGAAGTCGATGCCCTCGACCTCGTCCTCCTCGTCGATCCGCCAGCCGAGCGTGAGCTTGATCAGCAGTCCGACGACGAGCGTGGCGGCGGCCGCCCAGACCATCGCGAAGAGCGCGGTCGCGACCTGCACGACCAGCGGCTTGAGCCCGCCGCCGTAGAGCAGGCCGTCGACGCCGCCCGGTGCGGACGCGGTCGAGACGAGGCCGATCATCACGGTGCCGACGATGCCGCCCACGAGGTGCACGCCGACCACGTCCAGCGAGTCGTCATAGCCGTACCTGTACTTGAGGCCGACGGCGAGTGCGCAGAGCGCGCCGGCCGCCGTACCGATGACGATCGCGCCATACACGTCGACCGCTCCGCAGGCGGGGGTGATCGCGACCAGGCCGGCGACGATGCCCGAGGCCGAGCCCAGCGAGGTGCCCTTGCCGTCGCGGACCTTCTCCACGATCAGCCAGGCCAGCATCGCGGCGGCCGTGGCGACGGTGGTGTTCATCCAGGTGACGCCGGTCTCGGACATGAACTGCGCGATGTCCTTCTCGCCGCCATCGCCCTCGATGAAGACGATCGAGCCGACGTTGAAGCCGAACCAGCCGAACCACAGCAGGCCGGCGCCGATCATCGTGAGCGTCAGGTTGTGCGGCTTCATCGGCTCCTTGCCGAAGCCGAGGCGCTTCCCGATCAGCAGCACCAGCACCAGGCCGGCGACGCCGGCATTGATGTGCACGACCGTGCCGCCCGCGTAGTCCTGCGGAAGGACGTTCGCGATCGAGTTGGCCGCGTCCCAGCCGAACAGCAGCGACGAGAGACCGTTCTCGTTCAGCGCCGAGAGGAAGCCCCCGCCCCACACCATGTGCGCGAGCGGGAAGTAGGAGAGCGTCACCCAGATGGGGACGAACACCATCCAGGAGGAGAACTTCACCCGGTCGGCGATCGCACCGCTGATCAGCGCTGCTGTGATCACCGCGAAGGTCATCTGGAAGGCGACGAAGACATAGCTGCTGAACTCGACGCCCTCGAGTCCGAAGAGCGTGAACGGGTTCGCGAACAGGCCGGCCACGTCGTCTCCGGCACCGGCCGAGTACGTCATCGACCAGCCCCACAGGACGTACACGAGGACGACGGTCGCAAGCGCGCCGAAGGACATCATCATCATGTTGAGGACGGACTTCGAGCGGCTCATGCCGCCGTAGAACAGGGCGAGGGCCGGCACCGTCATCATCAGCACGAAGGATGCGGACACCAGCATCCAGGCGTAGTAGCCGTCCATAGGACCTCCAGCGGTGACACATAGTCGGGGACGTGCACACCTTGGTGCGGCGAGGTTTCGCGGTCGTCGGTGACATGTTTCGCGCGGGTTACGAGTTTCCCGCGGGCGTTACGACCCGATGAACCCCGGGTCAGCCCAGGAGCGCGTCGACGAACGCAGCCGCGTCGAACGGCGCGAGGTCGTCGGGGCCCTCCCCCAGGCCGACCAGCTTGACCGGAACGCCGAGCTGTCGCTGGACGGCGACCACGATGCCGCCCTTCGCGGAGCCGTCGAGCTTGGTCAGGACGATGCCGGTGACGTCGACGACGTCGGAGAAGACCTTCGCCTGGACCAGGCCGTTCTGGCCCGTGGTCGCGTCGAGGACCAGGAGCACCTCGGTCACCGGCGACTGCTTCTCGATGACGCGCTTGACCTTGCCGAGCTCGTCCATCAGGCCCTGCTTGTTCTGCAGACGCCCGGCAGTGTCCACGACCACGGTGTCGACGCCGCGCTCCACGCCGAGCTTCACCGCCTCGAACGCGACGCTCGCGGGGTCACCGCCCTCGGGGCCGCGGACCACCTCGACGCCCACCCGCTCGCCCCAGGTGGCGAGCTGCTCGGTCGCGGCAGCACGGAACGTGTCGGCGGCGGCGAGGAGCGCGGTGCGGTCGTCGGCTACGAGGATCCGCGCGATCTTCCCCACGGTCGTCGTCTTGCCGGTGCCGTTCACGCCCACGACGAGTACGACGCCGGGCTGGCCGTCGGCGCCGCTGACCCGCAGACCACGGTCCATGGCGGGATCGACCAGGTCGATCAGCTCCTCGCGGAGCACGGTGCGCGCGTCCGGGGTGTCACCACCCTCCACCCGCATCCGGGTTCGCAGCTTCTCGACCAGCTCCTGGGTGGGCGCGACGCCGATGTCCGCACCGAGCAGCAGGTCCTCGATCGCCTCCCACGTGTCCTCGTCCAGCTTGTCCCGGCTCAGCAGCCCCAGGAGACCCCTCCCCAGGGCACCGGAGCCGGCGAGCCGCTGTCGCAGGCGAACCATCCGCGAGGCCGGCTTCTCAGGCCGCTCGATGGTCGGCGCGACCGGCTCAGCGGGCGCGAGGGGCGACTTCTCGACCTCGGTCGGCGCCTCGGTCGGCGCCTCGGTCGGACCTGCGACCTCGCCGGGCGCGGGCGCCGGCGCGATGACGTCGGCGCGCGCCT
>NZ_SSXI01000247.1 GCF_004803405.1 Nocardioides sp.
CGCGCTGCTGCTCGTGTCGGTGCCCCTGGCGGCGACCTTCGCCGCGCTGGGTGCGCGGCACCCGGGCGGTGGCGGGGTGTCCACCTATGTCGGAGTGGCGTTCGGGACGCGTGCCGCGACCATGGTCGGCTGGGCGTTCTTCCTCGCCATCCCGATCGGGGCGCCGGTCGCGGCCGGGTTCGCGGCGTCGTACGTCGCCGACGCCGCTGGTGGCGGCCGGGCGACCGAGGTCGGGGTGACGGCAGGGGTGATCCTGGTCGTCGCGGTCATGAACTGGATGGGGATCCAGGTCTCCGCACGCGTGCAGCTCGGCATCGCCGGCACCATCGCCACGCTGCTGCTGGTGGCCATCCTCGCCTCGCTGCCGCGGGTCGACCCGGCCAACCTCACCCCGTTCCTGACCCATGGCTGGTCCGGCGTCGGCGCGGCCGCGGCGCTGCTGGTGTGGGCGTTCGCGGGGTGGGAGATCGTCAGCTCGCTGTCGGGGGAGTACCGCGACCCGGCGCGTGACATCGGCCGCGCCACCGCCGTGACCCTGGGGGTGGTGACCGTGCTCTATCTCGGGATCGCGTTCGTGACGGTGGCGGTGCTGGGCGGCGGTGCGGGCCGGGCACCGCTGGCGGACCTGCTCGTCGGCGCCTTCGGCGACTGGGCGAGGCCGCTGACCACGGCGGTCGCGGTGCTGCTCACCGTGGGTGCGGTGAACTCGTTCTTCGCCGGAGCGTCCCGCCTGGGTGCGGCGCTCGCGCTGACCGGTGCGATGCCGCACTGGCTGGGCGCAGACGTCGGCTCCGGACGAGCCACACCCCGCCACGCGCTGCTGGTGGTCGCCGGTCTCGCCCTGCTCGTCACCGCGGGCGAGGCCGCGCTCGGGCTTCCCACCGACGCCACCCTGCTGATGACCACGGGGACCTTCGCGCTGGTCTACGTGGCGGGCACCGCGGCCGCCGTACGACTGCTGCCGGGTGGCTGGCCGCGCCTGGCGGCCGTCGTCTCGTTCGTCGCCTCGGCCGCGCTCGTGGTGCTCACCGGGCTGCCGGTGCTGATCCCGCTCGCGACCGGCCTGGCCGGTCTGTGCTGGACGCTGCGGCGGAAGCGCCGCGGGCCGTAGGAGGGTCGGCCGGCGCGCCCAGGCGTGCGGCGGGTCGGGGTCGGATCCTGAACCGGGTGGTGGCTCGGGTGCTGTGGGGCGGAGGTGCAGGTTTCCCAAGGGATGCAGGCGAACCTGCACATCCCTAGGTGAGTAGGGGCTGGGAAGTGCAGGTTCGGCTGCATCCCTTGGGAAACCAGCCGCCGCGTCAGCCCCGCACCATCGGCGGCGAGATCGCGGTCGCCGGCCCGCGCCGGTAGAGCAGCGCCCGCCGGCCGCCGGTCTCGGTGGGGCTGCCGTGGGAGTCGGTCGGGGTCACGAAGCCGTCGGTGCCGAGCACCTTGCGGCGGAAGTTGCCCAGGTCCGGGGGAGTGCCCCAGACCGCGGCGTAGACCCGGCGCAGCTCCGGCAGTGTGAACGGCTCGGAGACGAACTCCGTGGCGAGCGTGGTGTACTCCAGCTTCGCCCGGACCCGCTCGCGGGCGTCGACGAGGATCTGACGGTGGTCGAACGCCAGGGCCGGCGCGTCCTCGAGCGGCTCGCCGTCCTCGCCGATCAGGTCGTCGACCACCCACCACCGGGCGTCGGCCGCATCGGTGCCCGCGCGCGGCTCGGGCAGGTCCGGCGCCAGTGCCACGTGCGCCACCGAGACGACCCGCATCCGGGGGTCGCGGTCGGGTGCGGAGTAGGTGCGGAGCTGCTCGAGGTGGCCGGGGAAGCGCTCGACGCCGGTCTCCTCGTTGAGCTCGCGCCAGGCCGCCTGCTCGGCGTCCTCGTCGGGCTCGACGAAGCCGCCGGGCAGCGCCCACGCACCCTTGAACGGCTCCTCGCCGCGCTCCACCAGCAGCACCGCCAGGGCGCCGTCGCGGATGGTGAAGATCGCGAGGTCGACGGCAACGGCGAAGGGTGGGTGCTCCGAGCTCACGGCCCGACCTCGACGCCCGCCGCCTCGAGCTCCGACAGCGCCGCCGCCGAGCTCTCCTCGGCCACCCCGGCGTGCAGTCCCGGCAGCAGCCGGACCCGGAACCCGGCCCGGGCCGCGTCGAGCGCGGTCGCCCGTACGCAGTAGTCGGTGGCGATCCCGGTGATGTCCAGCCTCTCGACGTCCGCGTCGCGCAGCAGGTCGGCGAGCATCGTGCCGTCCTCGGTAACGCCCTCGAAGGCCGAGTACGCCGGCACGCCCATGCCCTTGACGACGTGGTGCGTCACGGCGTCGGTCACCAGCTCGGGCGCGTACTCCGATCCGGTCTCGCCCTGCACGCAGTGCACCGGCCAGGTGGTGGTGAAGTCCGGCGACTCGCCGGGCTCGTGGAAGTGCCCGCCGTTCGTCTCGCCCGGGCGGTGCCAGTCCCGGGACGCGGCGACGAGCGCGTAGTCGCCCGCGTGCTTGGCGAGGTGCGCGCTGATCCTGCTGGCCACCTCGCGGCCGCCGGTGACGCCGAGTGAACCGCCCTCGACGAAGTCGTTCTGGACGTCGACCACGATCAGGGCCTTCTTGGTGTCGGTCTCTGCGGTCACAGCCTTCTCCTCTCGATGGGTCACGGTCAGGTACGGGGGGCCGGCCGCCACGTTCCGCGCGTCGGCCGGCAGGGTGGCGAGGACCGCCGCCGCGAAGGCGCGGATCTCGGCCAGGGACGGGGTGTGCACGGTCCGCCCGTCGCGCAGCAACGGCACCTGCACGCGAGTCAGGCCGTCGGGCTCGGACTCGTCCTGCCCGACGAACACCTCGGCGACGAGGAGCCCGCGGTCGTCGTACTCACGATAGGAGCGCTTGTGCCCGCCGACGGACGCCTTGTCCTTCGACTTCTTCGCCACCGGGGTGAGCTGCTCGCTGTCCCCGTCGAGGGACCCGATGGCGACGAGCTTGTAGACCATGCTCGCGGTCGGGTGGCCCGAGCCGGTGGCGACGCGGGTCCCGACGCCGTACCCGTCGATCGGCGCGTCCGCGAGCGCCGAGATCACGAACTCGTCGAGGTCGCTGGTGGCGACGATCCTGGTCCTCGTGGCGCCGAGCGAGTCGAGCAGCGCCCGCGCCTTCACGGCCTCCTCGGCGAGGTCGCCCGAGTCGAGGCGGATCCCGCCGAGCTCCGGCCCGGCCACGCGGACGGCGGTCCGGATCCCCTCGGCGACGTCGTAGGTGTCGACGAGCAGCGTGGTGCCGACGCCGAGTGCCTCGACCTGGCTGCGGAAGGCGTCCTCCTCGGTCTCGTGCGCGAGGGTGAACGCGTGCGCGGCCGTGCCGACCGTGGGGAGGCCGTGCAGTCGCCCGGCGGCCAGGTTGCTCGTCGAGTCGAATCCGGCCAGGTAGGCGGCCCGCGCCGTGGCGATTGCCGCGACCTCGTGCGTACGGCGCCCGCCCATCTCGATCAACGAGCGCCCGCCAGCGGCGTCGACCATCCGGGCGGCCGCGCTGGCGACGGCGGTGTCGTGGTTGAGCACGCTGAGGACCAGGGTCTCCAGCACAACGCACTCGCCGAGGGTGCCGGTCACCGTCAGGACCGGGCTGCCCGGGAAGTAGAGGTCGCCCTCCCGGTAGCCGTCGATGTCACCGCGGAAGCGGAAGTCGGCCAGGTAGGCGGCGGCCTCGTCGCCGACCACGCCCTGCTCGCGCAGCCAGGCGATCTCCCCGGCGTCGAAGGTGAAGTCCTCGACCAGCGCCAGGAGTCGGCCGAGCCCGGCGAGCATGCCGTAGCGGCGGCCCTCCGGCAGTCGCCGCGCGAACGCCTCGAACACCGCGCGCCGGTCGACGCTGCCGTCGCGCACGAACGAGTCGAGCATGGTCAGCTCGTAGCGGTCGGTCAGGAGGCCGGTGCCGGCAGTGGGGACCATCAGGACCTCCCTAGTTGTAGTCAGACTGACTATAACACGATCGGGGCACGGGGCTCGCTGCGCTCTCGCTAGCCTCCCACTGTGCTGGGCGACCGGGAGGCAACCGCGGCGCTCGCTGCGGCCTACGAGGAGCGCCTGGCCGGCGAGCACTCGGACGAGCGGCGTGCCCGTGGCGCCTTCTACACCCCGCCCGACCTGGTCAGGTGGGTGCTCGACCACGCTCTGGCGCCGGGGGCGCCGGGGGCGCCG
>NZ_SSXI01000063.1 GCF_004803405.1 Nocardioides sp.
CGCCGGGCGAGGCGGCACGCGCGACGGTGTCGGCGAGCTCCTCGCGCGGCGCGGCGCCGGAGAGCGGGAGCGTGGCCGTGATGCTGGGTCCGACGTCCAGGCCCGCCCGTGCGACGGCGACGTCGACGGCGTCCTCGGCCATCCGGCGGTACGTCGTCAGCTTGCCGCCGACGATCGTGATCACGCCCGACCGGCCAGTGAGCACGGCGTGCTTGCGGGACAGATCGGCGGTCGAGTCGTCGCCGGTGTCGAGCAGCGGGCGGAGGCCGGCGAACGCACCGACGACGTCGGTCCGGGTGATCGGCCGTGAGAACGACGCGGAGACGACATCGAGCAGGAACCCGATCTCCACCTCGGTCGGCTCCGCGACGTCGGGCACCGGACCGTCGACGGGCTCGTCGGTGAGCCCGACGTAGAACTGCCCGTCGGGCTGCGGCAGCACCAGCACGTAGCGGTTCCGCTCGCCGGGGATCGGCGCGTAGACCACGACGTCGAGCCCCGGCAGCGCGTCCTCCCGCAGGACCAGGTGGGTGCCTCGGGAGGGACGGAGCCGGACCTCGTCGACGAGGTCGCCCGCCCAGACTCCGGCCGCGCTGACCACCGCCCGCGCCCGGACGTCGAGGGTTCCGCCGGTGAGCTCGTCGCGCAGCGCCACCGCAGTGCCGGTAGCGGTCACGGCGCGAGCGTGGGTGTGCACCGCGGCCCCACGGTCGGCAGCCGTGCGGGCGATCGTGGTCACCAGCCGGGCATCGTCCTCGAGCTGGCCGTCCCAGCCGAGCACGGCACCGCGGAGTCCGTCGGTGCGCAGCGGTGGAGCGAGGCGACGGGTCTCGGCCGCGGTGAGCCGCCGTGGTCGGGGGAGGATGTCGGTGCTGGTGCCCGCCGTCAGCCGGAGCAGGTCGCCGGCCAGGAAGGCGGCCCTCGTCATCGCGCTCGAGGTCCGGCTGACGCCGGGAGCGAGCGGCACGAGCGTAGGGACGGGGCGGGTCAGGTGCGGCGCCGTCGTCTCCATCAGGATGCCGCGCTCGACCGCGCTCTCGTGGGCGATGCCGACCCGTCCGCTCGCCAGGTAGCGAAGGCCCCCGTGGACCAGCTTGGAGGAGAAGCGCGAGGTCCCGAACGCGAGGTCGTGCGCGTCGACGGCGAGCACGGTCAGTCCACGCGAGACCGCGTCGAGCGTCACGCCGGCGCCGGTCACGCCGAGGCCGATCACGACGAGGTCGACGTCGGTGGGGGCGCCGGCGAGGCCGGGGGTGATCCGCCGCGGCGTCATCGGGCGGCCTGAGGGGCCAGCATCCGGGTGACGAGCTGGTGCAGCTCGTCGTCGAGCGCGGGAGCCTGGACCCGTTCGTCCACCATGGTGTGGACGGACAGAGCGAACCCGTGTGCGGCGAGCACGACGGCCCTGGCCATGACGACCGGGTCGCCTGCGCGGACCTCCCCGGCCGACTGGCCGGCCCGGATCGCGCTGGCGAGCACCCCGATGATCAGCTCCTGCGACCGGCCGCGACGCGCGAGCAGGTAGGGAAGGATCAGCTCCGGGTCGACCTCGATGATCCGCACGAACAGCTCGTTGTCGCGGAGGGCTGCGATGGTGGCGAGCACCTCGTCGGCGATCCGGGCAGCCGTCGGGACGCCGCCGTGCTCGGTGGGGACCAGGTGGCCCCACTCCCGGGTCATCAGGTCTCCGAGCAGGGTCGGCATGTCCGACCAGGCGCGGTAGATGGTCATCCGCGAGACCCCGGCTCGCCGGGCGACCTCGGTCAGCGTGGTGCGTCGCCAGCCGACGTCGAGGATGCAGGCGCGGGCCGCATCGAGGTACGCGTCGCGCGGGTCGCGGCCTCGCGAGCCCTCGTCCTTGTGACGCTGTGACGTCATGTGTCACACTGTAACACATGACAGAGCACAGCCAGCCCGAGATCGCCACCGCGTTGCAGCCGGAGATGCCCCCGACGCGGTGGGGCGACCCGGCCCAGGCGGCCGACCTGCCCGAGGGCGTCCGCAGCCTGGTCGGGACGGTCTTCCCGCTGCGTGACACCTCGGTCTGCCTCGACGTGGCCCTCCCGCCGGCGCGGCTCGGCACCGACCACGTCGCTGGCCTGGCGATGATCGTGGGCGAGGAGCACGTGCGCGCGGACGATGTCACCCGCCGCCTGCGCACCCGCGGCAAGTCGACCCCCGACCTGCTCCGCCAGCGAGGCGGCGACCTCGGCGACGCGCCGGACGTCGTCGTACGTCCGGGGGGACACGACGAGGTCGCCGCGGTGCTCGACTTCGCGCAGGAGCACCGGCTCGCGGTGGTGCCGTTCGGAGGGGGTACGGCGGTCACGGGCGGCCTGGTGGCCGACCCGGACGCCGCGGGGCTGGCCGGCGTCGTCTCGCTCGACCTGGGTCGGATGCGCCGCCTGCTCGCGATCGACACCGTCTCCTCGACCGCCACGCTCGAGCCCGGCCTGCGTGGCCCCGAGGCCGAGGCGCTGCTCGCCGAGCACAGCCTGATGCTCGGACACTTCCCGCAGTCGTTCGAGTACGCCTCGATCGGCGGGTTCGCCGCGACCCGCTCGAGTGGTCAGTCCAGCGCCGGGTACGGCCGCTTCGACACCATGGTCGTCGGGCTGCGGGTCGCCACGCCGGTGGGCGAGGTCCGCCTGGGCAGCGCGCCCGCGAACGCCGCCGGACCCGACCTGCGTCAGGTCTTCCTCGGCTCGGAGGGGGCGTTCGGCGTGATCACCGAGGTCACGGTCCGGGTGCGGCCGCGACCTGCGGTGAAGCGCTACGAGGGCTGGCGCTGGCAGAGCTTCACCGCGGGCGCCGCCGCGATGCGCGCCCTGGCCCAGTCGGACCTGATGCCGACGGTGCTGCGTCTCTCCGACGAGGCGGAGACGGCGATCAACCTCGCCGACCCCGAGAGCATCGGCGAGGACTCGGCGCAGGGCGCGCTGATGATCGTCGGCTACGAGGGCTCGGTCGCGGCGGTCGACGCCAAACAGGCCGTGGTCACCGCGACCCTCCAGAGCCTGGGCGGCACCCCGCTCGGCTCGGCCCCCGGAGAGAGGTGGGCCGAGGGACGGTTCAACGCGCCGTACCTGCGCGACAGCCTGCTCGACGTCGGCGTCCTGGTGGAGACGCTGGAGACCGCCACGTTCTGGTCCAACCGCGACAACCTCTACGTCCGGGTGAAGGCCGCTCTGGAGGAGAGCCTCGGCGAGGGCACGATGGTGCTCTGCCACATCTCGCACGTCTATCCGACCGGATGCTCGCTCTACTTCACCGTCGCCGCGCCGGGTGGCGAGGACCCGCTGGCCAGGTGGCTCCCGGCGAAGACGGCGGCGTGCGAGGCGATCGTCGCCGCCGGCGCCTCCATCACCCATCACCACGCTGTCGGCACCGACCACAAGCCCTACCTGACCGCCGAGATCGGCGTGGTCGGCGCCGAGGTGCTGCGTGCGGTCAAGCGGACCCTCGACCCGGTCGGCATCCTCAACCCCGGCGTGCTCGTCCCGTGAGCGGGCAGCAGCGTCGAGGTTTCGCGTTCCTGGTCAACCCGACCTCCGGCGGCGGCGCCGCGCCCAGGACGGTCGTCCCGCTCGCCCGCGCCCTGCGGGAGACAGGGGCCGAGGTCGAGGTCAGCTACACCACCTCGCCGGTCGACGTGCCCGACCTGGTCGCCTCCGCCGTCGCGCGCGACGCCGTCGTGGTGTCCGTGGGCGGCGACGGGATGCTCTCCTCGGTCGCCGGCGAGGTCGCCGCGAGGGACGGCGTGCTCGCGGTCGTCCCGGCCGGTCGGGGCAACGACTTCGCGCGGATGCTCGGCGTCCCGCACGACACTGCGGCCCAGGCGGCCGTCCTCTGCCAGGCCCAGCCACGTCCGATCGACCTGCTCCGCGCCACCCAGCCCGACCGGGCCACGTTGGTCGTCGCAGGGTCCGTGTACGCCGGCGTCGACGCACGCGCGGCCGAGATCGTGGACCGCTCGCACTGGTTGCCCTCGAAGCTGCAGTATCCCGTCGCCGCCGTCCGCGCCCTCGCCGGCTATCGCCCCGTCGACTGCGTTCTCACCGTGGACGGCGTCCGCACGAAGCACCAAGCCGCCACGGTGGTGATCGCCAACTCTCGCTACTACGGCAAGGGCATGGCGATCGCGCCCGCCGCCGAGGTCGACGACGGGCTGCTCGACGTGATCGTGATCGAGGCGGCCAGCCGGCTCGAGCTGATCCGCTCGCTCCCGAAGGTCTACGACGGAAGCCACGCCGCGCTCCCCGAGGTGACCGTGCTGACGGGTCGGCGGGTGACCCTGTCCGGTCGCTACGTCGGGAGCGCTGCGGTGCCTGTGGGCGCGGACGGTGAGGGCCTCGGCAGCCTCCCGGCGGACGAGAGCGACCCGCTCGTGGTCGAGATCAGCCCGGCGGCGGTACGAGTCCTCGCGTAGCGGTTCCGGTGCGCCGCTGCGGCACGCGCGTCAGCTGAACGACCACACCAGCAGTTCGGTGGGCACGGCAGCGGTGACCGTGTGCGCCGCCTCGTCGCTCATCAGTAGCGCATCCCCGGCCGACAGGGGCTCGGCGAGCGAGAACCGCAGCAGCGCACCGGTCGTCACGAACACGTGCACCCGGCCCCCGTCGGGCAGCGACACCGCTTCCCCGGCACCGAGGCGGGCCACGGAGAACCCGGCTCCCCGCACGTCCACCGGCAGCGGCGCGCCGGGCCCGGCGACGGGCACCAGG
>NZ_SSXI01000097.1 GCF_004803405.1 Nocardioides sp.
GCGATCTCGCGCGCGGCGTCCGCAGCCGCCCGGAGGACGGTGAGCATGGTGCCCTCGACCGGGTCACCGACGGCGGCATAGGCGGCGTCGGTGGCCTGGTGGAGCCCCTCGGCGATGACCTCGGCGTTGCGCTCACCGTCGGGCTCGCCGGTGCGCTCGCCGCTGCGCGCGCCGTCGGCCGCGGCGAGCCGGCGCGCGACAGCGCCCAGCATCTCGCTGAGGATCACCCCCGAGTTGCCCCGAGCCCCGAGCAGCGCTCCCCGCGAGAGCGCGGCCAGCGGCCCTCTCAAGGTCCCTTGGTCGGGGTTCTCGAACGTCGCCTCCCGGATGGCGTCGCGGGCGGCCACGAGGGTGAGGTACATGTTCGTCCCGGTGTCACCGTCGGGCACCGGGTAGACGTTGAGTGCGTCGATCTCCTCGCGGGCCTCGGCCAGCGCGTCGACGGCGACGTCGACGAAGCGGAGCACGGTCGCCAGCGCGATGCCGCCCGTCGGGCTGGCCGCGCCCGTCGCCCCCTGCTCCATCCCCTCGTCCATCCGAGTCAGACTAGAGCGTCGGCGGACGGTCCGCGGATTTCGGTCCGGCATGCGCCGTCGGCTATTCTCATCCGGTTGCCCGGAGCACTCTCGTGCCCGGTGCTCGACCAGACTTGAAGCAACAGCAATCCCTAGGAGTCCCCGTGGCCGCCGTGTGCGAGATCTGCGACAAGAAGCCGGCGTTCGGCAACAACCGGCCGTGGTCCCGCAAGATCACGAAGCGTCGCTTCAACCCCAACATCCAGCGCGTCCGCGCGGTCGTCAACGGCACCCCGAAGCGCATGAACGTGTGCACCGGCTGCCTGAAGGCCGGCAAGGTCAGCCGCTGACCTGAGCTCGTTGCGAAGACCGTCGCCCTTCGGGGGTGGCGGTCTTCGGCATTTGTGGGGTGGTGGCACTGGCAGGTTTCTCAAGGGATGCAGGCGCCAGGAGCCTCGGAAACCAACGCCAAATAGCCACCCCAACACCCCGACCCTCAGAACCCGACCCTCAGAAGTGTGACCACCCGGTCGGGCCGTCGTACGCCGACCCGTCCACGGTCACCGACGGGCCGTCGCCGGCAGCGGAGACCGTCCCGATCCGCGTCCATCCGTCCGGCAGCGCCGGGCCCGGCGGGAAGGTCGCGAGCAACGCATGGTCGTCTCCCCCGCCCAGGATGAACTGCAGCGGGTCGGCGCCGATCGCGGCGCCCACGGCCACCAGCGGCTCGGCGACCTCGAACGACCCGGTGGTGATGTCGATGCTCACCCCGGACGCCCGGGCGAGGTGGCCGGCGTCGGCGAGCAGGCCGTCGGAGATGTCGATCATCGCGGTCGCGCCGGACTCGGCCGCCACCGGCCCGGCGTCGTACGGCGGCTCGGGGCGGCGGTAAGCCTCGACCAGGACCCGCGGCGAGCGGAAGCCGCGGCCGAGCACGGCCAGTCCCCCGGCGGCCCAGCCCTGGCGTCCGTGGATCGCGACCACGTCCCCGGCCTCGGCACCCGACCGGAGCACGGGCGAGACTGCGCAAGCACCGATGACGGTGACGGAGATGACGACCTGGTCGGCCTGGCTGATGTCGCCGCCCACCAGCCCGGCACCCACGAGCGCGCACTCCTCCGCGAAGCCCTGCGTGAAGTCCAGCGCCCACTCGGCCGGAAGGTCCGCGGGAGCCGCCAGGCCGACGGTCAACCACTGCGCACGGCCGCCCATCGCGTTGATGTCGGAGAGGTTCTGCGCCGCCGCGCGGTGACCGACGTCGGCGGCGGCGGACCAGTCACGGCGGAAGTGTCGGCCCTCGACCATGAGGTCGGTCGACATCACGACGTGGCCCTTGCGCACCCGCAGTACGGCGGCGTCGTCACCGGGTCCCACGAGGACGTCCTCGCCCGGCGCGGTCCGGGCGGCCAGGTCGCTGATCCGCCCGATCAACCCGAACTCGCCGAGGTC
Organism: Nocardioides sp.; assembly: GCF_004803405.1. Classification (GTDB taxonomy): domain Bacteria; phylum Actinomycetota; class Actinomycetes; order Propionibacteriales; family Nocardioidaceae; genus Nocardioides; species Nocardioides vastitatis. The sequence continues at coordinate 1,965 of NZ_SSXI01000097.1, forward strand.
GGACAGGGTCGCGTTCCCGTCGGTTGCGGCAGCCATGCGCTTATCCCACCAGAACCCGCCCGGGAAGTCGGCACCCGCGCCGGTTCTGCTGCCACGCCCGGTCGCGGTAGGTTGAACCGTCCTGAAAACGTCTCGACGGGAGCTCAGACTCATGGTGGTGCAGGCCTACATCCTCATCCAGACCGACGTCGGCAAGGCTGCCGAGGTCGCCCGCGAGGTGGGCGCGATCAAGGGCGTCACCATGGCCGAGGACGTCACCGGCCCGTACGACGTGATCGTGCGCGCCGAGGCCCGCAACGTCGACGAGCTGGGCAAGCTGGTCGTCTCCAAGGTGCAGAACCTCGACGGGATCACCCGCACCCTCACCTGCCCCGTCGTCCACATCTGACGGTGGTGGGCGGTCGCGTCCGCTCTCGTCACGGTCGCCGGGCTGCCTGTTCGACCGGTGGGGCGCTGCTGCTTCTTCTGCTGACCGCCTGTGGCGGACCGGTCGAGGTCGGTGAGGTCGAGCTGTCCGGCACCGACCGCGAGGCGTGCGCGGCGTTCGCGGAGGACCTGCCCGAGACCCTCGCGGAGCAGGAGCGGGTCGAGATCGAGCCCGCCGACGCTCCGGCCGCCGCGTACGGCGACCCCCCGATCGTGGTGCGCTGCGGGGTCGGCGTGCCCGAGGGCTTTGACCTCACCGCGTCGTGCGAGATCGCCAACGGCGTCGGCTGGTACATGCCGGAGGAGCAGTACACCGACCAGGACCTCGACCAGACGCTGACCACAGCGGGCTACCGGCCCCGCGTCGAGATCCGGGTCCCGGCCGGCTACCGCCCCAACGCCGGCGCCGCAGCGATGGCGGTGCTGGCCGAGCCCGTCAAGGAACACCTGACGCTCGAGGACGATTGCGACTAGCTCAGCGCAGGCCCGTGTCGCGGTGCAGGGCCAGCGACAGCAGCCGGTCCACCAGGTCGGCGTACTCGAGCCCGGTGGCGGCCCACATCTGGGGGAACATCGACAGCGGCGTGAAGCCGGGCATGGTGTTGAGCTCGTTGACGACGAGCGAGCCGTCGGGCATGTAGAAGAAGTCGACCCGCGCCAGCCCCTCGCAGCCGACGGCGATGAACGCGCGCGCGGAGAGCTCGCGGAGCTCCTCGGCGACGTCGTCGGGCAGCTTCGCCGGGACGTCGAGCTCGGTGTGCTCCTCGGGGAGGTACTTGGCCTCGAAGTCGTAGAACTCGTGGTCACCGGTGATCCGGATCTCCGCGGGGACGCTGGTCTCCACTCCGCCGTCGAGCGACTCCAGCACGCCGCACTCGACCTCCCGGGCGCCCTCGGCGGAGACCTCCACCAGGACCTTGGGGTCGTGTGCGAGTGCGAGCTCGATGGCGTCGTCGATCTCGGCGGGCGTGTGCGCCTTGGCGATCCCGATGCTGGAGCCGCCGCGGGCAGGCTTGACGAACAGCGGGTACCCGAGCCCGGCGACCTTCGCCCGCACTGCCGCCGGGTCCGCGGTCCACTCGCGGGCAGTGACCGTGTGGCTCGGCATCACCGGCAGACCTGCCGCTGCCAGCACGATCTTCATGAAGGCCTTGTCCATGCTGACCGCCGATGCCAGCACGCCGGAGCCCACGTAGCGAACGTCGGACATCTCGAAGAGGCCCTGGATGGTGCCGTCCTCCCCCCACGGGCCGTGCAGCAGCGGGAAGACGACATCGACGTCCCCCAGCTCACGCGGCGGGGCGGACGGCTCGCTGACCATGAGGCCGGCACCGCCGGCGGTGCGGGTCAGCGTGACCGGCGCCCGGTCCGCGTCGACCGCGGGCAGCTGCCCCGGACCGGTGATCCGGTGCCGGGTCGGGTCGTCGGCCTCCAGCACCCAGCGGCCGTCGGGCGCGATGCCGATCGGGACGACGTCGTACTTCTCGCGGTCGATGGCCTGCAGCACGCTGCCCGCCGTGACGCAGGAGATGGCGTGCTCGGTGGAGCGCCCGCCGAAGACGACTGCGACGCGAATCCGACGTCCGGTGGAAGCGCTCATCGCCGACGACCCTACCGTTGGGGCATGTCCGGTTCAGCGCTCGACCCGACCTCCGGCTCCGAGACCTCCTCCACCGGCCGGCTCCGACCAGCCACCGTGGCGGTGACCGCGGGCCGCCCTCCGCACGACCCCGACCAGCCGCTCAACGCCCCGATCACGATGGCGTCGACCTACGTCGCCGCCGGGTCGCTGGAGTACGGGCGCTACGGCAACCCGACCTGGTCGGCCTTCGAGGAGGCGCTCGGCGCGCTGGAGGGCGGCCGGGCACTCGCCTTCGCCTCCGGCATGGCGGCGGTGACCACGCTCCTGGACCTGGTCGGCCACGACGGCAGCGTCGTGGCGCCGCGACATTCCTACAGCGGCACGATCATGGCGCTCGCCGACGGGGAGGCTCGAGGGCGGATGAGGGCTCATCTGGTCGACATCGCCGACACCGCTGCGGTGATCAAGGCGATGGAGGACGACGAGGGCTGCGCTCTCCTCTGGATCGAGTCTCCGACCAATCCGGCCCTGGAGGTCGCCGACATCCCCGCGCTGTCCGCGGCCGCGCACGAGCTGGGCGTCCGGGTGGTCGTCGACAACACCTTCGCGACTCCCCTGCTGCAGCAGCCGATCGCCCACGGCGCGGACGTCGTGCTGCACTCGGCCACCAAGTTCATCTCGGGGCACAGCGACGTCCTGATGGGCGCGCTCGTCACCGCCGACGACGAGGTGTACGACGCCCTCAAGGGCCGCCGCGACCTCGCCGGGGCCGTCCCGGGGCCGTTCGAGGCCTGGTTGGCGCTCCGCGGCCTCCGGACGCTCCACGTGCGGCTGGAGCGCGCCCAGTCCAGCGCGGCGGAGCTG
>NZ_SSXI01000088.1 GCF_004803405.1 Nocardioides sp.
ACTCCGCCCAGGCCGCCGACACCGATGCCGAGCCCGACAAGGACGAGGACAAGGCGGCCGGTGGCGACGAGTCCGGCACGTCGGCCGACGCCGACAGCGGAGACGACGCCGAGTCCGGTGACGACGGCAGGGGCGAGGGCGGCTCGTCCTCCTCGCGCCGGCGCCGCAGGCGTCGCCGCTCCGGCGAGGGGGGCGACGGCGACAACGGTGACGACGGCGAGACCACCGTCACCCGGGTCCGGAAGCCGCGCTCGGCCGAGGACGAGATCACCTCGATCCAGGGCTCGACCCGCCTCGAGGCCAAGAAGCAGCGGCGCCGCGAAGGCCGCGAGGCCGGTCGTCGCCGCGCCCCGATCGTCAGCGAGGCCGAGTTCCTCGCCCGCCGCGAGTCGGTGGAGCGTGTGATGGCGATCCGCCAGCGCAAGGACCTCACCCAGATCGCCGTACTCGAGGACAAGGTCCTCGTCGAGCACTACGTCGCCCGCGAGGCGCAGACCTCGCTGATCGGCAACGTCTACCTCGGCCGCGTGCAGAACGTCCTGCCCTCGATGGAGGCTGCCTTCATCGACATCGGCAAGGGCCGCAACGCCGTCCTCTACGCCGGCGAGGTCAACTGGTCCTCGCTCGGCCACAAGGACGGCGAGCCCCGCAAGATCGAGTCGGTGCTCCAGTCCGGCCAGACCATCCTGGTCCAGGTCACCAAGGACCCCGTCGGCCACAAGGGCGCCCGGCTCACCAGCCAGGTCAGCCTGGCCGGCCGGTTCCTGGTCTACGTGCCCGACGGCACCACCTCGGGCATCTCCCGCAAGCTGCCCGACACCGAGCGCGCGAGGCTGAAGAGCCTGCTCAAGGAGATCGTCCCCGAGTCCGCCGGCGTGATCGTGCGCACCGCCGCCGAGGGTGCCTCCGAGGAGGAGCTGACCCGTGACGTCGAGCGGCTCAAGGCCCGCTGGGAGGACATCGAGAACAAGGTCGCCAAGGGCAACGCCCCGCAGCTGCTCTACGGGGAGCCCGACCTGACCCTGAAGGTGGTCCGCGACCTCTTCACCGAGGACTTCGCGAAGCTGGTCGTCCAGGGCGACGAGGCCTGGGCGTCGGTCAGGGAGTACGTCGAGCACGTGGCGCCCGACCTCACCGATCGTCTCGATCGCTTCGAGAGCAACGGCCAGGGCAACGGCGACCTCTTCTCGACCTACCGGATCGACGAGCAGATCGCCAAGGGTCTGGACCGCAAGGTCTGGCTGCCCTCCGGCGGATCGCTGATCATCGACCGCACCGAGGCGATGACGGTCATCGACGTCAACACCGGGAAGTTCACCGGTTCCGGGGGCAACCTCGAGGAGACGGTCACCAAGAACAACCTGGAGGCGGCCGAGGAGATCGTCCGACAGCTCCGGCTGCGCGACATCGGCGGCATCATCGTCGTCGACTTCATCGACATGGTCCTCGAGTCCAACCGTGACCTCGTGCTCCGTCGGCTGGTCGAGTGCCTGGGCCGCGACCGCACCCGCCACCAGGTCGCCGAGGTCACCTCCCTCGGCCTGGTGCAGATGACCCGCAAGCGGATCGGCACCGGGCTGCTCGAGGCGTTCAGTGAGAACTGCTCGCACTGCCAGGGCCGCGGCATCATCGTCCACGACCTTCCGGTCGAGCCCAAGCGCGGTGGCGGTGGCAGCAACGGTGGCGACACCGCGGATGGTGGTGGCCGTGGTGGCCGGCGCCGGCGCGGCAAGGGCCAGGGCGAGAGCAACGACGGCGGAACGCCGAAGGCGGTCCCGTCGCCCAAGGACATCGCCGCGATGGCGAAGCACGCTCCCGAGGACGAGGACGTCGAGGATGTCGAGGTCGTCGGCGACGTCGAGAGCGCGCCGAGCGCCGACGCCGTGGAGCTCGAGGACCAGGCGACGACCGAGCCGGTCCCGGCTGAAGCGGTCCTGGATGAGCCGGTTCCGGATGCGGCCGCCGCCCCGAGCGAGGTGCCGAGCGATCTGCCGGCCGAGTCTCCGAGCGAGGCCACGGTCGAGGAGAGGCCCGCTGACGTCGTACCGGCCGAGGACACCCCGGTCGCCGAGGAGACGCCCGTGGAGGTGCCGGCCCAGCCGGTGGCGAAGACCACGGTGGTCACTCGCACCCGCCGCAGGGCGGCCAGCCGTCCCGCCGGACCTCCTGCCGCATCCTCCGAGGAGCCGGCCGAAGGCCCTGCCTCCGAGTCGGCGGCCGAGCCGGCTGCCGAGGTCCCCGAGCCCGGCGCGCACGTCGAGCACGTGCCGGTGAAGAAGAAGGGCGCCCGCAAGCGCTAGGGGCCCCCCGCGGTTTTGGCGGATCCACCGCTGGACCGTAGTATTGACCGTCGGTGCGCCGCCGAGGCGTGCCGTTCTGCTGGCACCGGCACCCTCTTGATCGAGGATGCTGTGTGTGCCGCAGACCCAGACGTGACGTTAGAAGGAGCCCGCGGTGGTGTACGCGATCGTGCGCGCAGGCGCGAAGCAGGAGAAGGTCGCTGTCGGCGACGTCATCGAGATCGACAAGGTCTCCACGGCCGTCGGCGACACCCTGACCCTGCCGGTCGTCCTCGCGGTCGACGGCGACAAGGTGACCAGCACGGGCCTGGACAAGGCTGCCGTGACGGTCGAGGTGCTCGGTGCGACCAAGGGCCCGAAGATCGTCATCCAGAAGTACAAGAACAAGACCGGCTACAAGAAGCGCCAGGGTCACCGGCAGAAGTACACCCAGGTCAAGGTCACCGACATCTCGCTCTGAGTCTCGACAGGCTCGACCACCCGAGCTCGACTCACTCCTCGAAGGACTGAACACATGGCACACAAGAAGGGCGCCGCGTCCACCAAGAACGGTCGCGACTCCAACGCCCAGCGTCTCGGCGTGAAGCGCTTCGGCGGCCAGGTCGTCAACGCGGGCGAGATCATCGTCCGCCAGCGCGGCACCCACTTCCACCCCGGCTCGGGCGTGGGCCGCGGCGGCGACGACACCCTGTTCGCGCTGGTCGCGGGCGCGGTGGAGTTCGGCAAGAAGCGCGGCCGCAAGGTCGTCAACATCGTCCCGGGTGAGTGAGCTGACGCTCGCCAACCTGTGATGGGCCGCGCTGCCGGCCCTGGTCTTCGAAGGGCGTCCCGTTGCGGGGCGCCCTTCGCCCATTTCCTACTGAGAGACTGATCCCATGGCTGTTCCCTCCTTCGTCGACCGCGTGACGCTCCATGTCTCCGCCGGTCGCGGCGGTCACGGGGTCGCGTCCGTCCACCGCGAGAAGTTCAAGCCGCTCGGCGGGCCCGACGGCGGCAACGGCGGCCCGGGCGGCTCGGTGATCCTGCGGGTCGATCCCGACGTCACCACGCTCGTCGACTACCACCACAGCCCGAAGCGCCGCGCTGAGCACGGCGGGCTCGGTGCGGGCGACCGTAAGAACGGCGCGCACGGTGCCGACCTGGTCCTCGCGGTGCCCGACGGCACGGTCGTCAAGCACGTCAACGGTGAGGTGATCGCCGATCTCGTCGGTGCCGGCACCGAGCTCGTCGTCGCCCAGGGCGGCCGTGGCGGCCTCGGCAACGCTGCGCTGGCCTCGAAGGCCCGTAAGGCTCCCGGCTTCGCGCTGCTCGGGGAGCCCGGCGAGGAGCTCGACGTCGTCCTCGAGCTCAAGGTGGTCGCCGACGTCGGGCTGGTCGGCTTCCCGAGTGCCGGCAAGTCCAGCCTGATCGCCTCGATCTCGCGGGCCCGGCCGAAGATCGCCGACTACCCGTTCACCACGCTGATCCCGAACCTCGGCGTGGTCACTGCCGGCGACGTGACGTTCACCGTCGCCGACGTGCCCGGCCTGATCGAGGGCGCGGCGGAGGGACGGGGACTGGGTCACGACTTCCTGCGCCACATCGAGCGCTGTGCGGCCCTGGTCCACGTGCTCGACACGGCGACCCTCGAGCCGGGCCGGAACCCGGTCGACGACCTCGAGATCATCGAGGACGAGCTCCGGCGGTACGGCGGCCTCGATGACCGTCCCCGCCTGGTCGCGCTCAACAAGGTGGACGTCCCCGATGGTCGCGGCATCGCCGAGATGGTGGTGGACGACCTGAAGGAGCGCGGGATGCGCGTCTTCGAGGTGTCGGCGATGTCCGGCGAGGGCACCCGTGAGCTCGTCTACGCCATGGCCGAGATCGTCCAGGAGGCGCGCAAGGCCAAGGCGGCCGAGATCCCGCAGCGGATCGTGGTCCGCCCCAAGGCCGTGGACGACGACGGCTTCACCGTCACCAGGACCGGTGCGGGCTGGCGGGTGCGGGGCAGCAAGCCCGAGCGCTGGGTCCGGCAGACCGACTTCAGCAACGACGAGGCGGTCGGCTACCTCGCCGACCGGCTCAACCGGCTCGGCGTCGAGACCCGTCTGCTCGAGATGGGCGCCGAGGAGGGCGACGCGGTGCTGATCGGACCGATCGACAACGCCGTCGTGTTCGACTTCAAGCCCGGCATCGACGCCGGCGCGGAGAACCTCGCCCGCCGTGGCGAGGACAACCGCTTCCAGGAGGACCGGCCGGCCGCGCAGCGCCGCCGGGAGATCCAGGAGAAGCTCGCGGAGCGCGGCGAGAACGAGACCCGCGCCGACGTGGCCCGCCGGATCGACAAGCCTGAGGTCTACGGCCCGATGGCCTACGAGATCGGCTCCGAAGCGGATCCCGACGCGGCCCCGGTCCCGGCGTTCGACGAGGACGCGTGGTTGGAGGAGGACCCCGGTGAGTGACGGGTCCGTGCGGGACGTGGTGACCACTGCCCGCCGGATCGTCGTCAAGGTCGGCTCGTCCTCGCTCACCACCGCCGCCGGGGGGATCGACCCCGAGCGGGTGAGCGCGCTGGTCGACGTCCTCGCCGGCGCGCGGGCGCGCGGCGCCGAGGTGGTGCTGGTCTCCTCCGGTGCGATCGCCGCGGGCCTGGCGCCGCTCGGCCT
>NZ_SSXI01000235.1 GCF_004803405.1 Nocardioides sp.
GGCGGAGACCAGGCCCTCGACGCGCGCCTGCTTCGCGCCCGCCCGGACCGCGCCGGTGTCGGCGCGGCCGCCGAGCAGCAGCCCGAGAGCGGTCACGACCATGGTCTTGCCGGCGCCGGTCTCACCCGTGATCACGGTGAGCCCGGGCCCGAGCTCGAGCGTCGAGGAGTCGATCACGCCGAGCGAGCTGATCCGGAGCTCCTCGATCACGTTCCCTGCTCCTTCGCCCTGTCCTGCCGGCGCTGCTCCGCCGCGCCGCGCCACCCCTCGACGGAGAGGCCGAACTTGGCGACCAGCCGGTCGGCGAACGGGGCCTGGTGGAGTCGGACCAGCCGGACCGGGCGGAGGCCGCGGCTGACCTCGATCCGCGCGCCCGGCGGGAGGTCGACGCTGCGCCGGCCGTCGCACCACAGCACGCCGGAGCCCTGGTTGCCCTCGAGCACCTCGATCGCGATCACCGAGGACGGAGCGACCACCATCGGCCGCGCGAACAGCGCGTGGGCGCTGAGCGGCACGATGCACAGCGCCTCGACCTGCGGCCAGACGACCGGCCCGCCGGCGCTGAAGTTGTAGGCGGTGGATCCGGTCGGGGTCGCCAGGACCACACCGTCACAGCCCCACCGGGACAGCGGCCGGCCGTCGATCTCGACGACCACCTCGAGCATCCGCTCGCGGGCGGCCTTCTCCACGCTGGCCTCGTTCAGCGCGAAGGTCGCGTAGACGAGCTCGCCGTCGACGTACGCCCTGACGTCGAGCGTGAGCCGGTCCTCGGTCGTGTAGCGCTGGTGGATGATCGCGTCGATGGTGGCGGCGACGTCCTCGTGCTCCGCCTCCGCCAGGAAGCCGACGTGGCCCAGGTTGACGCCCAGCACCGGTGTCAGCCGCTGGTGCGTCACCTCGGCTGCCCGCAGGATGCTGCCGTCCCCGCCGATCACCACGGTGAGCTCGCAACCGCGGCTGGCGTCGGTCTCGGAGTCGGTCAGCTCGACGGCGGGCACGTAGCCACCCGGGTCGAGGCCGAGGTCCTCGGCCTCGTGCGTCAGCAGTCGGACGACGATGCCGTGGCCGGTCAGCTCCTTGACGAACGCGCGCGCGACCTCCCGAGCCTCGTCGCGCCCGGTGTGGGCCAGGACGAGCACCCGTCGCGGGGTATCGGTCGTCGCGGTCATGGGGTCACTCTCTCATCAGGCTCCGTCATCGGGCCGCGACGTGCCACGCCGCACCACCTCAGCGATCGCCGCGTCGTCCACGTCCGGCGGGCCGTGACGCAGCCAGAGGAAGAACTCGACGTTGCCGGTCGGTCCCGGCAGCGGGCTGACCGTCACTGCGCGGGCGCCCCACCCCCGCTCGGCCGCTGCGTGCGCGACGCCCAGCACGGCCTCCACGCGCAGCTCCGGGTCGCGCACCACGCCGCCCTCGCCGACCCGGCCCTTGCCGACCTCGAACTGGGGCTTCACCATCAGTGCGAGGTCCCCGTCGGGACGGGTCACCCCGAGCAGGGCATCCAGCACAAGGGTGAGGGAGATGAAGGACAGGTCCCCGACGACCAGGTCGACCGGACCGCCGATGGCCGCCGCGGACAGGCTGCGGACGTTGGTGCGGTCGTGCACCCTCACCCGCTCGTCCTGCCGCAACGACCAGTGGAGCTGGCCGTAGCCGACGTCGACCGCGACCACCTCGGCGGCACCTGCCCGGAGCAGCACGTCGGTGAAGCCGCCCGTGGAGGCCCCGGCGTCCAGGCAGCGCCGGCCCGTCACCGCCAGGCCCTGCTCGCCGAAGACGGCCAGAGCGCCCGCGAGCTTGTGGGCACCGCGGCCGACGTAGTCCGGGCCGTGGTCGGCCTCGCGGACCACGATCGCGACGTCGGTGGTCACCCCGGTCGCCGGCTTGCTGGCGACCAGCCCGCCGACCTTGACCCGGCCGTCGGCGACCATCTGGGCGGCCCGCTCGCGGGAGGGGGCCAGGCCGCGGCGCACCAGCTCCGCGTCGAGTCGCAGTCGGCGCGCCGGCACGGTCAGGCGGGAGGGTCGTCGAGCGTACGACGGAGCTCGGCGTGCGCGGACTCGAGCGTCGCCGCGTGCTCCTCCAGCGGACGACCGTCGAGGCCGGCGACCAGGTCGAGCACACGATCGACGGAGTCGATCCCGGTGGGCGTGGGCGCCGGAACAGGTACCTCGGTCATGCGGCGAGGCTACCTCGCAGACCCCTCGATGCCGGGGACCCGGGTGCCGGTGATGTCGACGACCCGGCCGGTGTCGTCGAGATGCTGCCACGCGGCGGTCGACGCCACCCGCCAGGCGTCGTCCGGGACCGCGTCCGGAGCGGTCCGCTCGACCACGAGCGCGCCGCCGCGGTCCACCTCTGCCCGCCACCCGCCGAGGACCCATCCGCCGCCCTCTGCTGCCGGCGCCGGGTGCGATGCGAGCAGACCGGCGAGGTCGACGGAGATGTACGACGGCCGCAGGCGCGGGGGTGCCGCGACGAGCTGCGCGGGTCCGGTGACACCGGTCAGCACCAGGAGCGAGTCGACGCCCGCGTTGTGGGCCCCCTCGACGTCGGTGTCCAGCCGGTCGCCGACCATCAGCGGACGGCGGCCGCCCACCCGTCGTACCGTCTCGTCCAACAGCGGGCGGGCAGGCTTGCCCGCGACAGCCGGCGTGACTCCGGTGAACCGCCGCAGCGTGTCCACCAGTACCCCGTGTCCGGGAGCGACCCCGAACGGTGTCGGGATGGTGTGGTCGGTGTTGCTGGCCACCCATGGAAGTCCCTCCGCGATCCGTACGGCGGCGCGCATGATCTCGCTCCAGCGCAGCTCGGGGCCGTAGCCGCTCGCGACCACGTCCGCCTCGTCGTCGGCGCCGACCGGCACCAGGCCCGCCTCGGCCAGGGCGGCGGCCAGGCCGGGACCTCCGAGACAGAGCACCTTGACGCCCACCCCGTAGGTGTCCGCGACCATCCGCGCGGCGGCCTGGGCGCTGGTCACCACGTCGGCCCGGCCGGCCGGCACCCCGAGCCGGGTCAAGTGCTCGGCGACCTCGTCCGGCGGACGCGAGGCGTTGTTGGTGATGAACGCGACTCTCATGCCGGCCGAGCGCACGGCCGCGATGTGCTCGGCCGCGCCTGGCACCGCCTCCCGGCCGACGTAGACCACGCCGTCGAGGTCGAGCATGGCCAGGTCGTGCGCGCGCGCCAGGGGCACGTTCGATGTGAGCAACACGGGTACCACCTTGCCAGTGGCTCTCACCCCCTCCTCCGTACGATGCCCTGATGGACGCAGGAACCCTGGTGACGCCGCCGTACGTTGCCGGTCCGCTGCGCCTCGAACCGTTTCCGGCACTGATGCTGGTGCCGTCCCGCGTCGGCGACCCGTCGACCGGACGGGCCTTCGCACGCCCCTACAAGGACGTGTCGGCCCGGCTGCTGCGGTGGCAGGGGAAGGGCCTGCTGCGGCGAGACGACGAGCCCGCCCTCTATCTCCACGAGTACACGGCCGCGGGGATCACGGTCCGGGGACTGGTCGGCGCCCTCGACGTCTCCCGCCGCGCGACCCGGCCCGAGGACCGCGCCGTGCTGCCCCACGAGGGCATCCATCCCGCGCAGGCCGACGAACTGGCTGACCGGATGGCGGAGATGAGCCTCAACCCGGCACCGATCCTGCTCGTGCACCATGGGTCCGAGCGACTCCGTGACACCCTCGCCGCGGTGGCCGGCAGAGCTCCTGACCACTGCTTCACCGACCGGAGTGAGCAGCTGCATCGGATCTGGGCGATCCGGGACGCCGCGGTCCTCGAGGTCATCGCCGACGAGCTCGCCGGGTCCCGAGCTCTCATCGCCGACGGGCACCACCGATACGCCGCCTACCTGCGCCTCCAGCGACGGGAGGCCGGCGCAGCCGGCGCGCCACGGGCCACCGACCTCGGGCTCGCGATGCTCATCGACCAGGACGCCACCCCGCTCTTCCTCGGCCCCATCCACCGGACCCTGACCGGGACCTCGCTCGACGACCTGCGCGCTGCTGCCCAGGACCTCGGCCTCCGCTTCCGCGAGCAGTCCCAGGAGCAGGCCGTCGCTGCCCTGTCGACAACGCACCTGGCGGCGACGGACGGCAGACGGTGGGCCGTCGTCACGCTCGACGTCGGCGCCGACGAGGCCGCCGTCGAGGCGCTGCACCGCCGGATCGTGCCGGCCCTCCCCCACGGCCCCACCACCATCGGCTACCACCACAGCGTGGACGATGCCCTGAAGCGGGCGAAGCGTGAGGACATCGCGGTCCTGATGCCGGCACCGACCGTGGACCTGGTGATCCGCGTCGCGGAAGCCGACCGACTGCTGCCGGAGAAGGCCACGTCGTTCCAGCCCAAGCCCAGCCTGGGCGTCCTCATCCGCTCCCTGCGCGCCTCACCACCCGTCCGGACCTGATCTCCACCTCGACCCTCGACGCCGTGCGTCCTCCGGACCGGTAGAAACGACGGCGCAGCGCGCCCGCGACCTCCACCTCGTCCCCGGCCTGCCATCCCGCCATCGACCGGCGCGGACGCGGGGCCCACGCCGCCAGGTCGACGACGTCGACCGAAGGGCCTCTGCGTCCCGACGGCAGCACCCGCACGTCGGTGCGTGGCACCACCAGCCGACACACGCAGAGCGCATCGCCACTGGGCAGCTCGCGTACCTGCGGCCCCGCCGACAGGGTGCCCACCAGCCGCACCTCGTTCACGGTCACGTCCCTCACAGCCTTTGCCATTCGTGTCCTCCTTCATCGGGTAGGCCGATTCTGTGGAGGCGGTCCGACAGGGCGGTCGGGGCTGAGCGATGCGTGTGGAGAACCGAGCCCGGACGCGACGCTGTGGAGACGGGGTGGTCGGTCCTGGGAGCGCGGAAATGAACAAAGGGCCAGCACACGAGGTGCTGGCCCTTTGCCAAAGTATGTCCGGCGGCGTCCTACTCTCCCACAGCCTCTCGGTT
>NZ_SSXI01000283.1 GCF_004803405.1 Nocardioides sp.
CGAGCGTCGAGTCGCGCAGGCCGCGGGCGTTCCGGCGCTGGCCGCGCGAAGCGAGCGGGCGACGCGCGCCGAGGTGTCCCGGCGGATGTCCTGGCCCCTCCGGCGCACGCCGGAGACCGAAGGTCCGGTCGTCGGAGCCGGTGGCCTGCGACTCGGCCCGGTCGACCGGCCCGCAGTCGACACGGCCGTGCGGGCGATCGCGGACCAGGTCTGTCGTGACCTGACCGACGCGTGGGGAGGTCCGGTCCGTGGGGCCGCGACGGACCGCCTGTCCCAGACCGACGACCGGCTCGACGCGGAGCTGGCCGCTCTCCGGTTGCCGGTCGAGCTGCCGGGGTGGCTGGCGTGGGTCGGCCCGATGCGCGGGCTGCTGGCGATCTCCGTGCTCGGGTGCCTGCTGGTCCTCGGCGCACCGGTGCTCCTCGCTCTCGCGGTCGCCCTCGTCGCCGGTGTCGGCGTCGGCCTGTTCGAGAGGCGGGTCGCGGCGCGGACCGCCGCCCGCCAGGCGCAAGCGGTCGAGGACGCCTGCCGGCGCACCATCGCCCGCGTGGTGCGCAGCCATGTCGTCGCACCGGTGCAGGCGGAGCTCTCCTCCTACGCCCGCTTCCGCAGGGGCGTCGACGCGGCGAGCGCGCGCCCGGTGAGGACGAGCATGCCGGCACCGCGCTGAGGCAACCTTCGTCCCGGGGCGATGGTCGTACGGGTGACAGACTTCGACCACGAGAGGGAGGTGCCGTGAACGATGTTCCGGACGACCCGATCCAGCGCTGCTTCCACGCGTCCTACCGCCGCTTGGTGGGCCAGCTGTACGGCGTCTGCGGCGACCTCACCGAGGCCGAGGAGGTGGTGGCCGAGGCGTTCGCCCGCGCCGTGGCCTCCCGCCGCACCTTCGAGCGCCTCGACCAGCCCGAGGCCTGGCTGCGGGCCGTGGCAGTGAACGTCGCCCGCACCCGTCACAAGCGGCGTGTGGTCGGGGAGCGCCTGGTCGGACGGTCGACGCCCCGCGCAGAGGCGGAGGTACGGCATCCCGACCTCACCGAGGACCGGCTGGCCTTGGTCGACGCGCTCCGGTCCCTCCCGCAGGCACAGCGCGAGACGCTCGCGCTGCACTACCTCGCCGACCTCCCCGTCGCGGAGGTCGCGGCCACGCTCGGGGTCGCACCCGGCACGGTCAAGGCCCGGCTCAGCCGAGGGCGGGCCGCACTGGCGGCCGTTCTCGGAGTCGCCGACGGCGAGTCCGACCAGCTCGTGAACGGAGGCTCTCGTGGCTGACATCGATGAGCTCCTCACAGCCGACCCCGGCGGGATCGCCCAGCGTGCGGCCGAGGCCGCCGAGGCCCCCGACTTCGGGTCTGTCGCCCGACGCGGTCGTGGTCGTCGTACGCGACGACAGGCGGGGATGGTGGGCGCGGCGGCCCTCGCCGTGACGGCCGTGGTCGGCATCGCCCAGGTCCTCGGTCCCGGGGATGACCGCGGTCCCGGGCCGACCGAGCAGTCCTCCGTCGCGACCACGTCGCCGGCACGGCCACTGGCGGAGCTCGCGGCGGTCGCCGACGCAGCCGACTCGACGATCACCGACCTCGCCGTGGTGCCCGGCAACGCGGAGGTGATGGCCGTGATCTGGAGCTTCGAGGAATTGAGCGTGCTCGCCGTCACCGGCGACGGTTTCGAGAGCCGTTCGCTGGTGGAGGTGCCCACCGGGTCGATCGTCGAGCCGCTGTCTTCCACGACCTTCGTGCTACGAGAGGGGTGGGACGGGAAGCGCATCCGGATCATCGGCAGCGACGCCCCGTCCGGAGTCACCGTCACCGTCACCGGCCGCGAGACGCCGGCGAGGGCCGACGAGGTCCCGGTCGTCCTCGCCGGCGCAGGCAGCAGGGAGGGTCCGGAGGTGGTCGCGGTCGCCGCCGACGGCGGGGCGCATCCCGTGCCGACACCCGCCGGGCTCAGCCAGGTGACCGTCTACGGTGGCCGCCTGTCCGGGGTGGCGTGGGGCGATCCCACCGTCTACCACTGGTCCGATGACGGCGGCGCGACCTGGAGCAGTGAGGAGCTCGGCCGCGACATCTTCAACATGTCGGTACGGTCAGCGATCGGCCAGGACCACGCCGTGCTCGAGGGCGGGGACGGCGCGACCCTCTTCCCCGCCGAGGCGCTGCACTTCGCGAGCGCTGCGTCACCGGAGGACTGGACCCGGATGGAGTTCCCGCGCGGCGGCGAGACGCACTGGACGGTCGACGGCGCGTGGCACGAGGACGGCGACCTCCGGCTGATGCTGACCGAGTGGGAGAAGGGCACCACGGTGCGCGACTCGGGAGTGTGGCGGCTGGTCGTCGGCGACCTACGGGTGCCGGGTGAGCGAGAGGGCCTCGCCCTCGAGAAGGTCGGTGACAGACCCTTCGGCAACACCACGGCAGTGGGCCCGGTCGCCTTCGAGTACGTCGACGGGCCGGTCGTGTGGGTCACCGGGCCCCGGGGCGAGTTGGCTCGCACGCAAGACGGCGGCGCGACCTGGCAGCGGTTCCGGTCGCGGTGACCGGTTCGCGTCGCGCCCCGGACGGCCGGTCGAGACGCCCCGGCGTGCGCTCATAGGCGCCCGAGCGCGGCCTTCAGCGGATCGAGCCCCAGCGAGCCCAGGTCGAGCGCCGCCGTATGGAAGGCCTTGAGGTCGAACGATGCGCCGTGGCGGGCCTGCGCGTCGGCCCGGGCGTCGAGCCAGATCCGCTCCCCGAGCTTGTACGACGGCGCCTGGCCGGGCCAGCCGAGGTAGCGGTTGACCTCGAACCTCAGCGACCCGTCGTCCATCCGCGAGTGCGCGCGCATGAACTCGAGGACCCGATCGGCGTCCCACACCTCGCCCGGCCGCCAGCCGAACGGGTTGCCCTCCGGGATCGTCAGACCCAGGTGGACGCCGATGTCCACGATCACCCGCGCCGCCCGGAAGCCCTGCATGTCGAGGAATCCCAGCCGGTCGCCGGGGTCGTCGAGGTAGCCCAGCTCGTCCATCAGTCGCTCGGAGTAGAGCGCCCAGCCCTCGCCGTGGCCGCTCACCCAGCACAGCAGCCGCTGCCACCGGTTGAGGAGGTCGGCGCGGTGTACGACCTGTGCGCACTGGAGATGGTGGCCGGGCACACCCTCGTGGAAGACGGTCGTGGTCTCGCGCCAGGTGGAGTAGATCTTGTGGTCGTCGGTGAAGGAGAACCACATCGTCCCCGGGCGGGAGAAGTCCTCGCTCGGAGGTGTGTACCAGGCGCCGCCGTCGTTGACCGGCGCCACCTTGCACCGGAGGGTGCGGATCGGCTCGGCGATGTCGAAATGCACCCCGTTGAAGTCGGCGAGGATCGCGTCGGACCTCTCCTGCATCCAGACCTCGAACGCCTCGCGACTGCCGAGGTCGCGGGCCGGGTCGGCGTCGAGCGCCCGCACCGCGTCCGCCATCGAGCCTCCGGGGGTGATGCGCTCGGCGGTCGCGGCCATCTCGTCCTCGATCCGCTTCAGCTCCTCCCAACCCCAGCGGTAGGCCTCCTCGAGGTCGACGGCTGAGCCGAGGAAGTAACGCGAGGCAAGCGCGTAGGGCTCGCGCCCGACCCCGTCGGTGTCACGACCCCGTGGCAGGAGATCGGTCTCCACGAACCGGCCGAACTCCGCGTACGACGTCGAGGCGGCCTCGGCAGCCTGGGCGAGCCGTCCGCGGAGCCGGTCGGGTGCCTTCTCCACGGTGCGCTCGAAGAAGTCGCCGGCCCGACCCTCCTGACCGGTCCAGCCGCGCACCTGGCTGGCCACCTCGACGTACTGCCGCTGGGAGGAGACCCGACCGGCTGCCGCCTCCTCGTGCAGCGTCGTGCGGTAGCCGTCGAGCGCGGCGGGGACGGCTGCGAGGCGGTCACCGATCGCCTCCCAGTCCTCGGGGGTCTCGGTCGGCATCAGGTCGAAGGCGCCGCGGACCTGGTGGATCGCGCTGCTGATGACCGAGAACTCGCTTCGGTCCACGCGGGCGTCGGCCCGCTCCACCATCAGCCCGACGCGCTCGAGGAAGGCGTCCTGGGCGGTCTGCTCGCGCTCGTCCCCCGCGGTCAGCGCCGTCACGTCGGCCAGTGCCCGGCGGTGCAGCTCCTCGCGCGCGGCGAAGCCGTCGGGGGAGTAGTCGGGCAGCTTGCCGTCGTACCCGGGGATCCCGGCGTACGTCGCGGTCAGCGGGTCGAGGATGGCGACCTCGTCCACGAACTGGTCGGTGCGGGCGTCGACGGTGCGGGTCATGCCAGGACCCTATGCGTGGACACCGCCGGCACGCGCGCCGATCAGCCGAAGGGTCGCTCGTCCCTCTCGATGCCGTCACTGCTGAGCGTCGCGGTGCCGCCGGGGACGGCGCCCGCCGCATCCACTAGTACCTCCACGGGTCCAGGGGCCGCGCCCGTGTAGGTGAACTCGCAGACCACCCACTCCTCGCCCGGCGTCAGCTCGTAGTCCGATAGGTGGTTGAGCGGATTGCGGGTCGTGCCGTCATCCGCGAAGCAGTCCCATCCCTCGCCGTTGTCCTCGGTGACGTAGACGGTTTCGTCGAAGTCGAGCCGCAGCTCGAGGAGGTACGGACCGGGGTCGGGAGCCGTGACGGACGTGGTCACCGCCGTGCTGGTGGCCGTCACGGAGACGATCGCCGGGCACGCGTAGAAGTCGAGCAGGTCGCCCTCGAACGTGGTCGGTGCGCCGGGTGCGATCACGTAACCCGCCTCCGGCGTCGCGGTGACGGTCCAGTCACCCTGGAGCCCGTCGCCGGAGGTCCGCGTGTAGCGGACGCCCTGGGTGGTCGGCATGACCAGGCTGCCGTACGTGCCGCAGGCGGTGATCGGGTTCTCGGTAGGTCTGACGGGCGTGACCGCGACCGGCTGCGGCACCGGGGTGGGAGCGGGTGTGGCAGCGGGCGTGGGAACCGGTGTGGGAACCGGGGTCGGGCTCGGGATCGGCACCGGCGGCTCACGGTCGGGCGCCTTGGTCGGTGCCACCGGCGGTACGGGCGCGGGCACGGCGGGCAGGGGCTCGTCGTCCTCGACGACGGGCTGGACAGGAGCGGCCGGCGGTG
>NZ_SSXI01000322.1 GCF_004803405.1 Nocardioides sp.
CCGTTCGACGCGGCGTCGGTGGGGTCGTGGCTGCATGGCGCTGCGGGGACCCTGGCAGCGCAGCGCGGGCCGATCGTGGCGAGCGACGTCGCCGTCGCGCTGCCCGCCCTGCTCGGCTCCCTCTGACCCCCGGGATGGGAGGATCGTGGGCATGTCCCGCACGCCGGCGCCCGTGAGGCCCGCCGAGATCGTGGTCGACCTCGCGGCCATCCGCGCCAACGCCCGGCTGCTCCGCGCGACCTCCGGCGTCCAGCTGATCGCCGTGGTCAAGGCCGACGGGTACGGCCACGGCCTGGTCGAGGCGGCTCGTGCGGCACAGCAGGGCGGCGCGGAATGGATCGCCGCCGCCACCCTCGACGAGGCGCTCGCCCTGCGCGCCGCCGGGATCGATGGCCGACTCCTGTGCTGGCTGACCGCCCCGGGCGCCGACTACGCGGCCGCGGCCGATGCGGACCTCGACGTCACCGCGTACTCGGTCGCCGAGCTCGACGCGATCGCGGCCGCCGTGGGCACACGGGCGGAGCCGGTCCGCATCCAGCTCAAGGTCGACACCGGCCTCTCGCGCGGCGGCGCCCCCCGGACCGAGTGGCCGGACCTCTTCGCGCGGGCCCGCGCCGGCGAGCAGGAGGGCACGTGGCGGGTCACCGGCGTCTGGTCCCACCTCGCGTGCGCCGACGAGCCGGACCACCCCGCCAACGACGCCCAGGAGCAGGCCTACCGCGACGCGCTCGAACTGGCGGCACGCCATGGTCTGGACCCGGAGATCCGGCACCTCGCGAACTCCGCCGCCGCGTTGCTCCGTCCGAGCGCGCGCTTCGACGCCGTGCGGTGCGGCATCGCCGTCTACGGACTCGACCCCGCGCCCGGCCACACTCACGACGTCGGCCTCGTCCCGGCGATGACGGTGCGGGCACCGCTGGCGATGGTCAAGGAACTCGCGCCCGGGGACGCGGTCTCCTACGGCCACCGCTGGACCGCCGACCGTCCGACCACGGTGGGCCTGGTCCCCCTCGGCTACGGCGACGGGATCCCCCGCCACGCGTCGGTCCATGCCACGCCGGGCACGGCAGCCCAGGTCGCCGTCGACGGCAAGCGCCGGCCCATCCGCGGGCGGGTCTGCATGGACCAGTTCATGGTGGACCTCGGCGGCGACCGGCCCCCCGTGGGCACTGAGGTGATCGTGTTCGGCCCGCCCTCGCTGGGCGGCCCGACCGCCCAGGACTGGGCCGAGGCGTGCGGCACCATCAACTACGAGATCGTCACCAGGATCGGAGGGCGGATGGCCCGCAGGTACGTCGACTCCGATCTCGCGGCCGACTCGACCATCGCGAGGGGCGGCGAATGAGCGCCCGTGCCCGGATCGTCGGCTCGGTCGCCGGCGCGTTGGGTGTCGCCGCGGCAGGCTCCGCCGCGATCGGCATCCGGCGTCAGCAGCGTCAGATCAGCCGCCGGGCCGGTGAGGAGATCGCGTTCGGCTCCCTGCGATCGGCACCGGTCACCGTCGTCGCCGACGACGGCGTCCCCCTCCACGTCGAGGTCGACGAGGTCTCCGCGGCGGATCAGTCCGGCGCGGTCGACCGACTCCTCCGCCGGACTAAGGATCAGACACCGCCGGTGACGGTGGTCTTCGTGCACGGCTACTGCCTCAATCTCGACTGCTGGCACTTCCAGCGCGCGGCCTACCGGGACCTGGTCCGGACGGTCTACTACGACCAGCGGTCCCACGGCCGGTCCGGCAGCTCCGATCGAGAGCACTCGACGATCGACCAGCTCGGACGCGACCTCAAGGCGGTGCTCGACGCGGTGGTGCCGGAGGGGCCGGTCGTGCTGGTCGGCCACTCGATGGGCGGGATGTCGATCATCGCGTTCACCGAACAGTTCCCCGATCTGATCGGCGACCGGGTGGTGGGCGTCGGACTGATCTCCACCGCCGCCGGCGGTCTGGACCCGAGCCGGATCCTGTTGCCCATGGTGCCCGCGCGGCTGTTGAGCCCGCTCGCGCACCGTGCGGTCCGCACCCTGCACAGGGGACATCGCGTGGTCGACGCCCTACGGCGGGCCGGCGGGGCGGTCGCGACCGTCGCCACCGACCGCTTCGCGTTCGGTGACGAGGTCCCCAAGGGGTACGTCGAGTTCGTCGACGAGATGCTCTCCGCGACGCCCTTCGAGGTGGTCGCCGACTTCTTCCCGAACTTCGCCGGCCTCGACAAGTTCGACTTCGTCGAGGCGCTCGGGAAGGTGCCGACCTCGGTCATCTGCGGCACCGCCGACAAGCTGACGTCGATCAGCCACACCCGCAAGCTCCACTCGCGGATCCCCGGCTCGCGGTTCCTGGAGTGCGAGGGCGCGGGCCACATGGTGCTGCTCGAGCGGCACGACCTCGTGAACGCCGAGCTCGACCAGCTGATCACGGCAGCGACCGCAAGGGCCGCGGCGAGGTGACCCACGAGATCAGGCTGGTCGGCCCCGAGTCCGCCGGCGACGTGCTCACGGTGGTCCGGGCGGCCTTCGCTGCGCGCCCGGTGCTCGACCCGCCCGCGGACGCGCTCGGGGAGACCGAGCAGTCGGTCGCCGACCTCCTCGAGCGCGCTGGTGGACTGCTCGTCCTGGCCGATGGACGCCCGGCCGGCGCGGTCGTGCTGGACCCCGTCGGCGACGCGATCTTCCTCCGCCGGTTCGGGGTCGATCCGGTGGCCCGGGGACGCGGCATCGCTCGCGAGCTGGTGCGGGCCGGGCTGACCGAGGCCTGCCGGCGCGCGGCCGACGACGGCACCACCGCACCCAACCGTGTCGTCGTCCTCGCCCGCGAGGAGCTGCCGCGCACCGTGCAGTTCTGGCGCGACATGGGCTTCGCCGAGACCGCCCGGCGGTCGCCGTACGTCGAGATGGCGCGGCCGTTGCCGATCACGGTCTCGGTGCCGACGGCGGAGGCGATGCGCGATCTCGGCGAACGCCTGGCGACCCAGCTCCGGGCCGGTGACGTCCTCGTCCTCAGCGGTGAGCTCGGCGCCGGCAAGACCACCTTCACCCAGGGGCTCGGGGCCGGCCTCGGCGTCCGCGGCGAGGTCACGTCCCCGACCTTCGTCATCGCCCGCGTGCACCCATCGGTGGTCGACGGCCCGGCGCTCGTGCACGTCGACGCCTACCGGCTGGGCGGCACCGCCGAGCTCGACGACCTCGATCTCGACATGGACCTCGACGACGCGATCACCGTGGTCGAGTGGGGGACCGGGTTGGCCGAGGGCCTCGCCGACTCCCGCCTCGAGGTGCGGATCGTGCGCGCGGAGGCCAGCACCGAGGTCGACCCCGAGGCCGACCCCCGTGTGGTCGAGATCGACCCGCTGGGACACCGGTGGCTGGCCGTGGACCTGAAGGTGTCCGCGCGGTAGTCCGCGTCTGGGCGCGGGCCGACCAGGGACTTCGGTCCCGGGTGGTCGGGACCCCCGTCCCGGGTCCGATGGCTGATGGGGACCAGGTGGTTCGGGCCGCGAGCAGGTACTGCAGAGCCCTCTCTCATCCCTAGATTCCTCAGTGGGAAGTAGGAAGTGTCGCCGGCAGACCAGGTCGAGCGCCGAAATCGTCTTGGGGGACCTGTGCGAACAGGAAAGATCGTCGTCGTCGTGCTGCTCTCGCTGCTCGGCACGTTCATCCAGCTGGGCGCGGGAGGTGCCCATGCAGGGGGCAGCGCGCGTCCGGTGGTCGATCGGGTGATCGAGCAGCAGTCGACGGTGGTGTTCAGGGGTCGCGCGCGTCCGCGTGCCCGGGTGCACCTCCAGGTGCGCGGCACGGACCGCTGGGTCACCAAGCGCTCCACTCGGGCGACAGCCAGGGGCCGCTTCCGGATCGAGATCCGCTACCCCGCGCGGACCCGCGCCTACCGCGTGGTGTCCAACCGCAGGGCGAGCGCGGTGCGACGGGTGAGCCCCCCGACTCCCACGCCAGTCTCGCCGACCCCGGAGCCCGCGCCGAAGCCGGTCTCGCCGACCCCGGCACCCGCACCCGTGGACGACTGCGGGCCCCGGCCGCGCAAGGCGAGCGGCGGCTACTGGTCGTGCACGTTCCTCGACGAGTTCGACGGCGCCACCCTGGACCGGTCCAAGTGGCTGGTGCAGGAGACCTCGTTCAGCGCGATGACCAGCGAGAACGCTGACTGCTACGTCGACAGTGCCGACACGCTCAAGGTCGAGGGCGGGACGCTGCGGTTGACGGCGAACCGGCTGCTCGAGCCGTTCACCTGCCACAGCCCCCTCGGCGACTTCGAGAGCACCTCCACCGCCTCGACGATCACCACCCGGGACCGGTTCATCCAGACCTACGGGAGGTTCGCGTTCCGCGCCAAGATGCCGGACACCGCGGGAATCCCCGGTCCGCACTCGGCCCTCTGGCTCTACCCGCAGGACCACACCTACGGCAAGTGGCCCCACTCGGGCGAGATCGACGTGGCCGAGTGGTTCAGCGCGGCGCCGGAGAACGTCTATCCCTCGGTGCACTACGAGGGTGAGACCTGGCCGGAGAGCACCGGCTTCGACTGCCCGATGCCGACGGCGAGCACGGACTTCCACACCTACGCCGTCGAGTGGACGCCGACGGTGATGCGCTTCTACTACGACGACAAGCTCTGCTACAGCCACTCCTGGACCCCGAGCGGACTCACCGCGCCTGCGCCGTTCGACCACCCGTTCTACCTGGTGCTGACCCAGTACTGGGGCGGCCAGTGGAACGCGCCCGACGAGAGGACGCCGGCCTCGGCCACGTTGACGGTCGACTGGGCCCGCGCCTGGAAGTGAGGTCCGGGCGGCGTTCGCCACCGGGTAGCCTCGGTGCGTGCTGCTCGCCTTCGACACCGCCTCCCCGAGGGTGACCGTCGCCCTCCATGACGGCAGCGACGTGGTCGCCGAGGAGGCAGCCGGCACGGGAATGCGCCACGGCGAGCAGCTCGCGCCGCTGATCGAACGGGTGCTGGCCGCCGCGGGCATCGGTCCCGCGGACCTGACCGGCATCGCCGTCGGCGTCGGACCCGGCCCGTTCACCGGTCTCCGGGTCGGCCTCGTCACGGCGCGCACCATGGCCCACGTCCTCCAGGTGCCCGTCCACGGGGTCTGCTCGCTCGACGTGCTGGCCATCGAGGCTGTCGAGCGCGGCATCGTGGACGGTGCGTTCTCCGTCGCCACCGACGCGCGGCGCAAGGAGGTCTACCTCGCGTCGTACGACGACAGCGGGCGCCGGACCTCCGGCCCGGTCGTCGACCGGCCGGCCGCGCTGGCCACCGAGCTGCCGGTGGTGGGCGAGGGGGCCGCGCTGTACCCGGACGCGTTCCCCGACGCCCGCGAGCCGCT
>NZ_SSXI01000008.1 GCF_004803405.1 Nocardioides sp.
ACCCGGACGGTCCGTGCCCCGTGGCGTCGCGGGCCGAACCGACGGGTCGACCGCGACCAGCACCGATCCCGCGACGAGGCCGGCGGCGCCGACCTGCGTGGTCGGCTGCAACGGGTCCCCAGATCGGGTGACCAGCGGCAGCGTGGTCGACAGGCCGGCCTCCGCCGCATAGGCGCGGGCGACCTCCGCCAGGGTCGCGTCGGTCGGCACGGTCAGGTCCACGACACCATGCGGACCGTGCACCGTCACCGCCGTGACCGCGCCGGCCACCGGTGGCCGGGACGCCGCACCCGACATCGGGCCTCCCGAGCTGCTTGCTGCGGCCGTGGTTGACGACCTCGTGGGCAGGGTAGTCCTACCCCTCGTGCAGGATTCCACGCCAACCCTTCGCCCTATCATCGAGCGCGTCGCATGAACGGGCATCGACGACAGGGGCCAGAGGCGTGAGTGTGCAGCAGATCGGCAGGTCGTCCACCGCGGCGCCCGGAAGCCTCATCCTCCGCGGCGGCCGCACCGAGCGCCCCGAGATGCCGAGCGGCCAGCTCGAGGTCCAGCCGCCCCCGCAGATCCAGCCCAGCGAGGGCGCCGCGGGCATTGCGATGAACGCGATCCCGATGCTCGGCAGCCTCGGCTCGATCGTGCTCGTTGCAGGCCTGGCCGGGAACGGCAGCAACCCGGCGATCCGGTTCATCGCCGCGGGCATGTTCCTGTTCGCGACGCTCGGCTTCATCGTGGTCCAGATCGACCGGCAGCGGAAGCAGCGCCAGCAGCAGGTGACCGGTTCGCGCACGGAGTACCTCCGCTACCTCTCCACGGTTCGCAAGGTCGCGCGCGACGCGGCCGACCAGCAGCGGCGCGCCCTGACCTGGCTGCACCCCGGCCCACCGTCGCTGCCCGCGCTCGCGGAGGACCGGTCCCGCGTGTGGGAGCGGTCCTCGGCGGACCCCGCCTTCCTCCAGGTCAGGTACGGCGTCTGCGCGCAGCCGCTCGCTCTCGAGCTGGTCCCGCCGGAGAGCGCCCCCATCGACGAGGTCGACCCCGCCTCGGCGTCCGCGCTCCACCGGCTGCTCGTCGTGCACCGCCTGCAGCCCGACCTGCCGGCGTCGATCGACCTGCGGGCCTTCGACCGGATCGAGATCTGCGGCGCCGAGGAGGAGGCGCGCGCGATGGCTCGCTCTCTCCTGTGCTCCGCAGCTGCCTTCCAGTCGCCGGAGAACCTCCAGGTCGCGGTGCTGACGTCCGAGGCCGCACTCGCCCACTGGGACTGGGTGAAGTGGCTGCCGCACGCCCACAGCCAGCACCACAACGACGCGGTCGGGCCCGCTCGGATGGTGACCACGTCGCTGACCGACCTCGCGACGATGCTGCCGCCCGACCTGGCCGAGCGGCCCCGGTTCGGAGCCGACGAGCGGCCGGCGATCCCGCACATCCTGCTGATCACCGACGGCGCCGAGCTGCCCCCCGGCAACCACGTCATCCCGCCCGACGGGCTCCACGGTGTGACCGTGGTCGACCTGCCGGCGCACTGGGGCGAGCTCGACAGCGCGACCGCCCTGCGACTCGAGTTCGAGGACGACCCGGTCCGGACCCGAGCGAGCGGGGACGCCAGCGACGACGGTGTGCCGCTGCTCGCCGTACGACTGAGGACCGAGGCGGTGCGGGCGAAGGGCGACCAGTGCGACATCGCGACGGCCGAGGCGCTGGCGCGTCGACTGACCCCGCTCTTCACGCCCAGCGCGGGAGCGGCGGTGGGCGAGGACGCGGCCGCCGACATCACCGGCCCCACGGACTTCATGGACCTGCTCGGCCTCGGCGAGGTGCACAGCTTCGACCCGGCGGCCGCGTGGCGGCCGCGCCCCGCACGCGACCGGCTGCGGGTGCCGATCGGTGTCGGTGACGGCGGCGGGCCCGTGCACCTGGACATCAAGGAGTCCGCCCAGCAGGGGATGGGCCCGCACGGCCTGGTGATCGGCGCGACCGGCTCGGGGAAGTCGGAGTTCCTCCGGACGCTCGTGCTCGGCCTGACCATGACCCACTCCCCCGAGCAGCTCAACATGGTGCTGGTCGACTTCAAGGGTGGAGCGACCTTCGCCGGCATGGCCGAGATGCCGCACGTCTCCGCGGTGATCACCAACCTCGCCCAGGAGCTCACCCTCGTCGACCGCATGCAGGACGCCCTCTCCGGCGAGATGGTGCGCCGCCAGGAGCTGCTGCGCGAGGCGGGCAACTTCGCGTCGATCCGGGACTACGAGAAGGCCCGCACGTCAGGCGACCCGGCCGGTGCTGACCTGCCGGCGCTCCCGTCCCTCTTCATCGTCGTCGACGAGTTCTCCGAGATGCTGTCGGCGAAGCCGGAGTTCATCGACCTGTTCGTCGCGATCGGTCGCCTCGGCCGGTCGCTCGGTCTCCACCTGCTGCTCGCCTCGCAGCGCCTGGAGGAGGGCCGGCTGCGCGGACTGGAGTCACACCTCTCCTACCGGATCGGCCTCCGCACGTTCAGCGCCCAGGAGTCGCGGGCGGTGCTCGGCGTGCCCGACGCGTACGAGCTGCCCGCGGTCCCTGGCCTCGGCTACCTGAAGCCCGACCCGACGTCGCTGACCCGGTTCAAGGCGGCGTACGTATCCGGGCCGCCGGAGGCGGGACGGCGACGGGTGCTCCGCCACAGCGGCGGCAAGGTCCGCGGCATCCTGCCGTTCACCATCTCCGAGGTGCAGACCTACGACGAGCAGGAGCCCGAGGAGGTGGCGGAGGTCCAGCCGCGCGACACGAGCGGCGACCAGGGCGAGTCGCTGCTCGACATCGCCGTGGCCAGGATGCTCGGCCGCGGCCCCGCCGCACACCAGGTCTGGCTCCCGCCACTCGACCAGCCCGACACCCTCGACCGGCTGATGCCCGACCTCGCCCCGCACCCCGATCTGGGCCTGGTGTCGATGCGATGGCGGAACGCGGGCGGCCTGACCGTCCCGCTCGGCACGGTCGACCGCCCGCGCGAGCAGCGCCGCGACACCCTGACGGTGAGCCTCAGCGGCGCCGCCGGCCACGTCGCGGTCGTCGGCGGCCCGCGCAGCGGCAAGAGCACCCTGCTGCGGACGGTCGTCACCAGCCTGGCGCTCACGACCACCCCGATGGAGTCGCAGTTCTACGTCCTCGACTTCGGTGGTGGCACCTTCGCGCCGATGACCGCCCTCCCCCACGTCGCCGGTGTGGGGACCCGCTCCGAGCCGGAGGTGGTGCGGCGGATCGTCGCGGAGGTGCGGAGCATCGTGGACCGGCGCGAGGCCTACTTCCGCAGCCACGGCATCGACTCGATCGAGACCTACCGCACCCGCCGCGTGCAGGGACGGGCGGACGACGGCTACGGCGACGTGTTCCTGGTCATCGACGGCTGGGGCACCCTCCGCTCCGACTTCGACGACCTCGAGCTGGAGATCCAGCAGCTCGCCGGCCGTGGTCTGACCTTCGGCCTCCACATCGTCACCGCGGCGACCCGCTGGGCGGACTTCCGCGCCGCCATGCGGGACCTCCTCGGTACCCGGCTGGAGCTGCGCCTCGGCGACGCGATCGACTCCGAGATCGACCGCAAGGTGGCCGCTCTGGTGCCGATGGGCCGCCCGGGGCGCGGCCTGGTCCCGGGCAAGCTGCACTTCCTCGGAGCGCTGCCGCGACTCGACGGCGACCAGCGGGCCGAGACCCTGGGCGACGGCGTCGACGGGCTGATCTCCGCGATCGCCACGGCCTGGCGCGGGCCCTCCGGTCCCAAGCTGCGGCTGCTGCCCGACCTGATCGGGCTCGACGAGGTGCGCAGGCTCGCCGACGCCCCACCCGCGCGACAGCTGCTGCTCGGGATCAACGAGAAGGAGCTGGCGCCGGTCGCGCTGGACGTCGACGCCGAGCCGCACCTGCTGCTCTTCGGCGACGGCAAGTCGGGCAAGTCCAACCTGCTGCGGACCTACTGCCAGGAGGTGATGCGCACCCGGTCGCCCAAGGAGGCGCAGATCGTCGTGGTCGACTACCGTCGGTCGCTGCTCGGCGAGGTGCCCGAGGACTACCTGCTCAACTACCTCACCTCGGCGACCCAGGCGCAGCCGTCACTCACCGACCTCGCGACGTACCTCCAGAACCGGATCCCCGGGCCGGACGTGACGCCCGAGCAGCTGCGCAACCGCTCGTGGTGGTCGGGCGCGGAGGTGTTCGTCGTGGTCGACGACTACGACCTGGTCGCGACCCAGCAGAGCTCGCCGGTGGCGCTGCTCCAGCCGCTGATGGCCCAGGCCCGCGACGTCGGCCTCCACATCGCCGTCGCGCGTCGCTCCGGTGGGGCGTCGCGGGCGCTCTACGAGCCGGTGATCCAGACGATGCGCGACCTCGCCATGCCCGGGATCCTGCTCGCCGGCAACCGCGACGAGGGCGCCCTCATCGGCAACCTCAGGCCCGGTCCGGCACAGCCGGGCCGCGGCCGACTGGTCACCCGCGACCGTGGGGCCGAGGTCGTCCAGCTGGCGTGGACGGACCCGTCGATCTAGGCAACGCCCGCCGCGTCGTACTCCCGCTCGTCGTCCGGCAGCGGCACCGGCGCGGCGATCAGCGCCGCCAGCCCGGTCGTGATCGGTACGGCGAGCACCAGGCCGATCGACGTGACGAGGGCGCGCACCACCTCCTCGCCGAGCTGCTCGGTCGAGAGCAGCTCGAGCAGGGGCCGGTCGTAGACCCGCAGCACCATCAGCAGGATCAGCGCGGTGCCGACATAGGCGAAGACGATCGTGTAGATCGCGGAGGCGATGTGGTCCCGGCCGATCCGCATCGCGCTGGCGAAGACCGCGGCGCGCGAGACGTGCGGCGAGGTGCCGCGCAGCTCCCAGACGGCTGACGCCTGGGTGATCGTCACGTCGTTGAGGACGCCGAGGCCCGCGATCACCATCGCGCAGCCCAGCAGGGACTGGAAGTCGAGGGCGCCGAAGGTCGCCAGGATCGCCCCGCCCTCGTCGGAGATGCCGGTCAGCCGGGCGTCCCCGATGGCGACCACGCCGATCCCCGCGGTGAGCACGATGCCGACCAGCGTGCCCGCGAGCGCCGTGCTCGTGCGGAGCGAGAAGCCGTGGGTCGTGTAGAGGACGACGTACATGATCGCGGCCGCGCCGGTCAGCGCGACGCCCACGCCGGGGGCGCCGTCGAGCAGGGCAGGGAGCAGCCACCACCAGACCACGGCACCGCCGAAGGCGAGGCCGAAGATGGCGAAGAGCCCGCGCAGCCGGGCGATGGCGAGGACCACGGCGACGAAGAAGAGGCCGAGCCAGACCAGGGTGCTGTCGTGGTCGGTCCCGAAGTAGGAGTATGCGGCGCCCTCCGCCGGCGCGTCATCGGGAGGGGGGGTGCGCAGCAGCACGACGGTGTCGCCCTCGCTGATCCCCGCGTCCAGGACCTCCGGCGGTACGGCGATCTCGACCGGATCGCTCTCGCCCTCCACCTCGACCTGGAGGGTGCTGCAGCCCGATCCGTCCGGCAGGCCCGTCCCCGGGCAGCGCTGGCCGACCTCGACCACCGTGCCCGACGGGGTCGTGACACCGGGCGCCGCGAACTCGGCCGCCTGACCACCCGACTCGGCCGCGCGCTGCGCAGCGTCACCGGGCGGCCACCACACGACCAGGCCGACGAGCGTCGCGACCAGCGCGATGCCGAGCGCCGTCAGGAGCGCCGTGCGGGCCGCCGTGCCGACCCGGATCTCGTCGTCGATGCCGCCCGTCGCCCGGTGCGCGTGTCCGTGCCCCATGCGGACAACCCTTTCAC
>NZ_SSXI01000278.1 GCF_004803405.1 Nocardioides sp.
GCACCGGCGGCGGCACCGGCGGCGGCGGTTCGACGGCTTCCGGCGGTGGCAGCACCGGAGGAGGTACGACGGACGGCACCGGCGGTGGCGGCGGGGGCGCGGTCGGAGCCGGTGACACCACCGGGGTGACCGCCACCGCCATCAGGATCGGCTTCCACGCGCCGGTGACCGGCGCTGCCGCGATCCCGTCGACCTCGTTCCAGCGCGGCATCCAGGTCTACTTCGACGACGTCAACAAGCGCGGAGGCATCCACGGACGTAAGGTCGAGGTCTTCTTCGAGGACGACCAGTTCCGACCGGACGTCGCGGTCGCCAAGTGCAAGGACCTCGCCGAGACCAAGAAGGTCTTCATGATCTTCGGCGGTGCCGGGTCCGACCAGATCGAGGCCTGCGCGCGGTATGCCGCGAGCGCCGGCGTCCCCTACATGTCCGCCGGCGTCCAGCAGGCCTCGAAGAACGGCTCCCTCGGCGACCTGAACACGTACTACGCCGCCACGCTCACCTACGAGCAGCAGGCGCCGATCGTCGCCCGCATCGCCAAGCAGGTGGCGAGTGGCAAGAAGGTGACCCTCCGCGTCGCCGACAACAGCAGTCTGGACGGCTACTTCCAAGCGCAGGGGTCCGCTCTGGCCTCCGCGCTCGGCGGCAGTTACGTCAACCCGGGCGGCTCGGGGCGGATCCCCAAGAACACCCAGGGCGGCGACGCCCTCGACGTCGGCACCAAGATCTGCAACAGCGGTGCCGGGGTCGTGGTGTGGAACGCCAGCCCCTCCAGCCTGCTCAACGTGTCGGCATCGATGCCTTGCACGGTGATCTTCGTCGGCCCCGGCCTCTCCAACGGCCTCAACATCGTGGCCAACGCCGGCTGCCCCAAGCTCAACAACGCGCGCTTCCTCTCGCCGTTCCCCGGCATGGATGTGATGCGCAAGAACGACGCGTTCATGCGCGCCTACGCCGCCCGCAACGGTGGCGCGGCGCCCGACGACATCGCCGCCTCGGTCTACGCCTCCGAGGCGCTCCTGGGACAGATCCTCATGGCGACGGGCAAGTCGCTGGACCGGCAGAGCTTCTTGTCCACCATCGCGCGCCAGCGGGTGTTCAAGAACGGGATCTTCCCTCCCACGAACTTCCGCAGCCGCTTCGGCGGGACGGCGATGTGGCACCTGCGGGCCGACTGCGGCAAGCGGGAGTACGTCACCGAGGGGCTCGTCTCGCCGTGAGCACGCTCGGCCAGGAGCTCATCACGGCCGCCGTCATCGGCGTCCTCCAGGGCAGCATCTACGCGATGGTCGCGCTCGGGATCGTGCTCGTCTATCGCGCCACCGGGGTCTTCAACTTCGCCCAGGCCGAGTTCGGGACCACCGCGCTCTTCGGGGCCTACACCGCCCACGTGGTGTGGGGCTGGGGCTACGCCGTCTCGTTCGGGTTCGGGCTCGTGGTCGGGGTGGTGATGGGGCTCCTCACCGAGGCCCTGGTGATCCATCCCCTGCGCAAGGCGTCGCGCGTCACGCTCCTCGTGGGCACGGCGGGCGTGGCGCTGACGGCGATCGGCCTGCAGTTCTGGAAGTACAACGAGACCCTGATCATGGTGATGCCGCGCATCAGCGACGGCTTCCACCAGACGAAGTACGGCTCGCCCACCGACCAGCAGCTGATCACCGTGGCTGTGCTCGTGGCGGTCACCATCGCCCTCGCGCTGTTCTTCCGCTCCCCGTGGGGGCTGGCGATCCAGGCGGCTCAGCAGGAGCCGGTCGCAGCCGAGCTCGTCGGCATCAACGTCCGGAGCGTCTCCCTGCTGATCTGGGGCATCGCTGCCCTCCTCGGCGGCCTAGCCGGGATCCTGGCCGGACCGAACACCACCTTCTCGGCGGCGTTCCTCAGCTTCGGCGCCGGCGGTGCGCTGCTCCCCGGCTTCATGGCGGCCGTGCTGGCCGGCATGCGCAGCATGTCCGGAGCCGTCGCGGGCGGCCTGGTCGTCGGCTTCGTCGAGCAGCTCGGCAACCTCACGCTCCTCGTCGACGTCAACGGGGCCCGAGCGATGATGCTGTTCGTGTTCTTGCTGCTGGTGCTGCTGTTCAAGCCCAGCGGCCTCTTCGTGCCGAGGGCGGTGACCGCATGACTTCGGCGGACGACGACACGCTGGTGCTGCCCGTGGTGCCCCCGGCGGCGCTCGAGGAGGCGCCCGCCGAGCCCGAGTGGCGGCCCGCCGCGCACGACGAGGACGACTTCCACCCCGGCCCCGTCGGACGCGTGGCCCGGCGGGTGTGCTGGGTGCTGCTCGCCTGGTCGGTCGTGCTGGTGCCGGCCAACCTGCTCTCGCCGCTCTCGCTCGACCAGACGACGGTGACCCACCTGACCGAGGCGGTGATCTTCGCGATCATCGGGCTCAGCCTCAACGTGCTGATCGGCTACGCCGGTCAGATCTCGCTCGGTCACCAGGCCTTCGTCGGCATCGGCGCGTTCACCACCGCCTACCTGGTCACCGAGCAGCAGCTCGACTTCTTCTTCGCCCTGCTCGTCGCCGCCGTCTTCGGAGGACTGCAGGCCGCCATCCTCGGAGCGGTCTCGCTCCGGGTCACCGGCCTCTACTTCGCCCTCGTCACCCTCGCCTACGGCGCCTTCGCCGAGCAGACCGTCTTCGGCATCGAGTCGCTGACCCGGGGTGAGGCGGGCATGACCCTGACGCGTCCTTCGTTCTTCGCGTCCGAGGAGCGCTACTACCTGCTGTGCCTGGGGTTCCTCGTCCTCGTGGTGTGGCTCGACTGGCGGCTCACCCGCTCCACGGCCGGACGCGCTCTGGCCGCGCTCCGCGAGAACCCGCGCGTGGCCTCGTCCTACGGGATCAACGTGAAGGCCTACATGATGGTGGCGTTCGTGGTGGCCGGCGTCTTCGCCGGGCTCGGCGGCGGTCTGTTCGCCGCACGGCAGAGCGTGATCGTGCCGACGTCGTTCGGCTTCACGCTCGGCCTCACGTTCGTGCTGATGACGGTGGTCGGCGGCCTGCGCAACCGGACCGGCGTGATCATCGGCGCCGCGTTCTTCGCCCTGCTCGGGTCGGGGGAGCTCGTGCACTGGCTGCACCTGGACGGGTTCTTCGCCGAGACGATCGGGCTGCCCGTCCAGTTCGTGCCGCTGGTGGTGGGTCCGATCCTGCTGCTGCTGACGATCACCCTCCATCCCGGCGGCATCGGCCAGCAGGTCGCACCGATCCAGGGCTGGCTGGCCGGTCGGCGGCTCGACAGGCACGCAGGCAAGGTGCGCGAGGTGGAGGTCAGCGATGTCCGTGCTTGAGGTCGACGACGTCAGCATCCACTTCGGTGGCATCAAAGCACTGCAGAACATCTCCCTGCGCGCCGGGGAGTGGGAGATCGTCGGCATCATCGGCCCGAACGGCGCCGGAAAGACGACCCTTTTCAACTGCATCACGGGCTTCTACACGCCCTCCGCCGGGCGGGTCCGCTACCGCGGCAAGGACATCACCCGCCTTCCGGTCCACCGCCGGACGGCCCTCGGCCTTGGACGCACGTTCCAGAACGTCGGGCTCGTGAAGAACGCCACCGTCCTCGACAACCTGCTCACCGCCCAGCACCTGCAGGTCGGCTACGAGCCGGTGACCGGCATCCTCGGCAGCCCGGCGACGTTCGCCGAGGAGAAGCGGCTGCGGGACCGCGCCCACCAGATCCTCGAGCTGCTCCAGCTCGAGTACGTCGCCCGGGAACGCGTCACCGACCTGCCCTACGGCGTGCTGAAGCGCGTCGAGCTCGCCGCCGTCCTGGCGACCGACCCCGACCTGCTGCTGCTCGACGAGCCCGGCTCCGGGCTCGGGCCAGAGGAGGCCGAGGGGCTCGGCGACACCCTCCTGACGCTGCGCAAGGAGTTCGGACTCACGATCGTGATGATCGACCACCACGTTCCGCTGGTCACGCGGGTGTCGGACTACGTCTACTGCCTGAACTTCGGAGAGGTGCTCGCCGAGGGCAGGCCCGACGCCGTGCGGTCCCACCCGGAGGTGGTGCTGGCCTACCTCGGCGACGACACCGAGAGCGAGGTGCCGGTCTGATGGCCGTGCTGGAGGTGCAGGACCTGGTCGTCGGCTACGGGCAGTTCCCCGTGTTGCACGGCATCAACTTCGTGATCGAGGAGGGCGAGGTGTGCGTGCTGCTGGGGCTCAACGGCGCGGGCAAGACGACCACCGTCTCGGCGATCGCGGGACTCCTCAAGCCCACGTCGGGGGAGATCCGCTTCCACGGCAAGTCTCTGCGCCGTCGGTCTCCGTCCGCGCGCGTCAAGGACGGGCTCTCCCTGAGCCCCGAGGGCCGGCGCATCTTCCCGCGCCTGACGGTGTCGCAGAACCTGCGGCTCGGCGCTTGGAGCAAGCGCCGCGACACCCGCCAGGCCCGGCAGCAGCTGGACCTGGTGTTCGGCTACTTCCCGCGGCTGGCCGAACGCGGCAACCAGATGGCCGGGACGCTGTCCGGTGGCGAGCAGCAGATGCTCGCCGTCGGGCGCGCGGTCATGTCGCGGCCGAGCCTGCTGATGATCGACGAGGCGTCGCTCGGCCTCAGCCCCACGCTGGCGCGCGCGGTATGGGAGGCCACCGCGCAGATCGCCCGCGACGGGACGACCGTCCTGATGGTCGAGCAGAACGCCGGCGCGCTGCCCTTCGCCGACCGTGCCCTGCTGATGGAGAAGGGCACCCTCGTCCACACTGCGGTGGGCGACGACATCCGCAACGTGAATCTGCGCGAGGCATACCTCGGCGCCTGAGCCGGTCCGCCGCCTGACAAGGAGAACCACCGTGAACAACAACCTCGGACGCCTGGGAGGCCAGGTCGGCGTACTGATGTGCGTGCTCGGATACGGCGTCATCTTCTTCGGCTGGAACGGCGCCGCCAGCGAGGCGCTGCCGGCCGCCCAGTTCCCCTACCTGATCTCCGGCGGCATCGCCGGACTCGGCCTGGTCGTGATCGGCGCTGCGATGCTGGTCGTCCAGGACTCCCGTGAGGACCGGGCGCGCCTCCAGGCCACGCTCGAGCAGCTGACGACCGCGGTCGAGCGCCAGGGCGGTGCGGCGAACGCCGCCGGCATGCGAGGCGGCGCCGGGGTGGTGCTGGCCGGCACGACGTCGTACCACCGGACGGACTGCACCCTGCCGACCGCGCGGGAGGAGGCTCACCTGATGCGGATCGAGGACGTCCTCGGGCAGGGCCTGGAGCCGTGCCGGGTCTGCAACCCGCCCGCGCTGCGGATGGACCCGCTCCAGTCCTACTGACGACGACCGCGGCTGCGGAGCGTCACCCGCGGCCGAGCGGCTCCCCGGCCATCTCGCGCACCCACGCCGCTCTGCGCGCCAGGCCTCGTCGTCCATCCCCTGCCGGCCACACCTACCGATCCCGAACCCCCGCAACCTGGCCAGCGGCACCCTCCACCGGCCACGACACGCTCGACCTCGTGTTCGGCGCCCTCCTCCGGTTCGCCCGGCTGAGCGACGCAGGTGTCGGCGGCCGCGGCTAGCGTCGGACCATGGCAACTCTGCTGCCCGAGCTGCTCTTGACCGACCCGGCCGCGCTGCGGGCGTGGCTCGAAGCGCACCACGCGACGTCGCCCGGCGTGCGGCTGGTGCTCACCAAGAAGGGCGGTTCGGACACGACGATCACGTGGGTGAGCGCTGTCGAGGAGCTGCTCTGCTTCGGCTGGATCGACGGCCAGGCCGGCAAGCGCGACGAGGGCAGCTACACCGTGCGCATCACCCCGCGCCGTCCCAAGGGCAGCTGGTCCCAGCGCAACGTCGCGCTCGTGGCGACGCTGGAGGAGCAGGGCCGGATGACCGACGCCGGGCGCGACGCGGTTGAGGCCGCGCGCGCCGACGGGCGGTGGGACGCGGCGTACGCCG
>NZ_SSXI01000132.1 GCF_004803405.1 Nocardioides sp.
CCCACGGCCGATCCGACCAGCGCCCCGACCAGCGCCCCGACTCGGGCGCCGAGCGCGACGGTCGCTCCGCCGCGGAGGACGCCCACGCAGAAGGCGACGCGGACGCCGGGCAAGCCCGCCGACCGGCCGAGCAAGGCGCCCACCGATCCCGGCCAGCCCGGACAGGGCCGACCCAGCTAGGTGCGGGCGACAGGGGTCGGTTCAGCGGATGATCGAGCGGAGCCAGCCCTCGACCTCATCGGGGCGGGTCAGCCGCACCACATCGAGGTCGGCCCGGATCGCGCCTGCTGCCCTGATCCACGCCTGCTCGGGCGAGGGAGCGGCGTCTGCCCGGACGCGCCGGAGGGTGCGCTTCACCAGGCTGGTCAGCGTGGTGGGCTCCGCGAGGTCCAGGTGCACCATCGCCTCGGCCCGCTCGAGCAGCGCGACCAGCGTGGCGTCGTACTCCCCGGTGACGACCCAGCCCTCGAAGGCGGCGAGCCGGGCGACCTCGTCCGGGCCGGCCAGATCGGTGAGCGGCACGAGCGGTACGTCGAGCACGTTTGTCACCCGCTCGGCGAACGTGGTGAGGGCCGGCCCGGGGATCCCCGTCACGATCACCCGCTGCGGGATCCGGGGCGGGAGGTCGTGGGAGCCGAGCACGTTCGGAGTCTAGGGACTCGCGTGCGACCGCACGGCTCCGCCCCGGTGGCATGTGCCATGGTGGCAGGCCTCCCGGGGGAGACCTGCCACCGCGACCTGCTGTGGATCAGTAGCGACGTGCGACGAACGGGCCGTAGCTGGCCTTGACGAAGCCCCGCGCGCTGGGCAGGACCATGCGGTACTTGATGCCGCGACGGGAGTTGGCGAAGGTGGCCCGGACGTTGCCAGTGCGGGGCACCAGGACCCGCTTGTAGCTGCGCCAGGCGCCGTTCCGCCGCACCTGGAACACCGCCCTCATGCCGCGGATGCTGGCCGCCGGGCGGATCTTGAAGACGCCCACGCTGCGGCGACTGGTGCTGCGGTCGACGACCTTGACATAGCGCTTGACGGCGACGCGGAGGGAGTCCGAGGAGCGGCCGAAGGTGTGAGACGCGTACGTGGACCCGTTGTGCACCGCGCGGTAGAAGACGGTGCGGGGGATCGGTCCGAAGTACGTGGCGTGGCTGTCGGCGCCGGTGGCGAGGGTGGACCAGCTGCGCCCGTCCGCGGAGCGCTGTATGACCAGCGTGCCCGGGGGACGTTTGCCGTTCCCGGCGGTGGTGTCGTCGCAGCCGGTGATCACGGTCTGCGCCCAGATGCTGGCGCTCTGGCCGTAGGTGACGGTCTTGTTGGCAGCGTTGCCGTTGACCTGGATGGTGGTCTGGGTGGTGCAGGAGCTCGCCTGGGCGGGTGCGGCCCCGGCCGCGGCCAGTGTGGTGACCGCGAGTGCGGTGGCGGCGACGCCGCCGGCGAGCCGCCGGATGGTCGAACGGGTCATGTCTGTCCCTGAGATAGGTGGGTGGGGGGCCAGCCACCCCTACCCCGACGCCTCCGGATGAAACTGAGAGGATGAGCGACATGCCCGAGATCTCCCGCGACGAGGTGGCCCATCTGGCCGACCTCGCCAGGATCGACCTCGACGACGCCGAGCTGGACCACCTCGCCCCCCAGCTCAACGTGATCCTCGAGTCGGTCGCATCCATTCGTGGGGTGGCCGGTGACGACGTCCCGCCCACCTCCCACCCGATCCCGCTGACGAACGTGTTCCGCGAGGACGTGATCACCCCGTCCCTGACACCGGAGCAGGCGCTGTCCGGAGCGCCGGAGGCCGAGGACGGACGCTTCCGCGTCCCGCGGATCCTGGGGGACGAGCAGTGAGCGACCTGACCAGGAAGACCGCCGCCGAGCTGGCCGACGCGCTGGCCGCGGGGGAGACCACCTCGGTGGAGATCACCCAGGTGCACCTCGACCGGATCGCTGCCGTCGACGGCGACGCCACCGCGGGCGTGCACGCGTTCCTCCACGTGGACGTCGAGGGCGCACTCGAACAGGCGAGGGCCTCCGACGAGCGTCGCGCCGCCGGCAGGCCGCTGCATCTGCTCGACGGTGTGCCGATCGCGGTCAAGGACGTGCTGACGACCCAGGGCCTGCCCACGACCTGCGGATCGAGGATCCTCGAGGGCTGGGTGCCGCCGTACGACGCCACGGTGGTGACCAAGGTGAAGGCAGCCGGCCTGCCCATCCTCGGCAAGACCAACATGGACGAGTTCGCGATGGGCTCGTCCACCGAGCACTCGGCCTACGGACCCACGCGCAACCCGTGGGACCAGACCCGGATCCCGGGCGGATCGGGAGGCGGCTCGGCCGCGGCGGTCGCCTCCTACGAGGCTCCGCTCGCTCTCGGGACCGACACCGGCGGCTCCATCCGTCAGCCCGGCGCGGTCACCGGAACGGTCGGGGTGAAGCCGACCTACGGCGGCGTCTCCCGCTACGGTCTGGTCGCGCTCGCGAACAGCCTCGACCAGGTCGGCCCGGTCACCCGTACCGTGCTCGACTCGGCGCTGCTCCACGAGCTGATCGGGGGGCACGACCCGCTCGACTCGACATCGGTCGACCAGCCGGTCGGTGGTCTCGTCGACGCCGCGCGGCAGGGCGCGACCGGCGACCTCGCCGGCCTCAAGGTCGGCGTCATCAAGGAGCTGGCCGGCGACGGCTGGCAGCCCGGCGTGATGGCGCGCTTCCAGGAGACCGTCGAGCTGCTCACCGAGCTCGGCGCGGCGGTCACCGAGATCTCGTGCCCGACGTTCGTGCACTCGCTGGCGACGTACTACCTGATCCTCCCGGCGGAGTGCTCGTCCAACCTCGCGAAGTTCGACGCGATGCGCTACGGCCTGCGCGTCGTGCCGGACGGCGACCCGAGCGCCGAGGCGGTCATGAAGGCCACCCGCGACGCCGGGTTCGGCGACGAGGTGAAGCGTCGGATCATGATCGGCACCTACGCCCTGTCGAGCGGCTACTACGACGCCTACTACGGCCAGGCGCAGAAGGTCCGCACGCTCATCGCACGGGACTTCACCGCGGCCTTCGAGCAGGTCGACGTGCTGGTCTCGCCGACCTCCCCGACCACGGCGTTCCCGATCGGGGAGAAGGTCGACGACCCGCTGGCGATGTACCTGCAGGACCTCGCGACCATCCCGGCCAACCTCGCCGGCGTCCCGGGCATCTCGGTGCCGGCGGGTCTCGCCGAGGAGGACGGCCTCCCGGTCGGCTTCCAGGTGCTCGCTCCGGCCCTCGCCGACGACCGGCTCTACCGCGTCGGTGCGGCCGTCGAGGCCGCGCTGACATCGCGCTGGGGCGGCCACCTGCTGGAGAAGGCGCCCGTCCTCGAGGGAGTTGTGCGATGACCGAGACGTTGATCCCCTTCGACGAGGTGATCGAGAAGTTCGACCCCGCCCTCGGGCTCGAGGTCCACGTCGAGCTGAACACGAACACGAAGATGTTCTGCGGCTGTCCGACGGAGTTCGGTGCCGAGCCGAACACGCAGGTCTGCCCCACCTGCTTGGGGCTGCCTGGCGCGATGCCGGTGGTGAACGGCAAGGCCGTCGAGTCGGCGATCCGGATCGGCCTCGCGATGAACTGCGAGATCGCCGAGTGGTGCCGCTTCGCGCGGAAGAACTACTTCTACCCGGACATGCCGAAGAACTTCCAGACCTCGCAGTACGACGAGCCGATCGCGTTCGAGGGCTACCTGGACGTCGACATCCAGACCGCGGCCGGTGAGACCGAGACGTACCGCGTGGAGATCGAGCGCGCGCACATGGAGGAGGACACCGGGAAGTCCCTGCACGTCGGTGGCTCCGACGGCCGCATCCACGGCGCCGAGTACTCCCTGGTCGACTACAACCGCGCCGGCATCCCCCTCATCGAGATCGTCACGAAGCCGATCCTGGGCACCGGCGACAAGGCCCCGCTGGTGGCGAAGGCCTATGTCGCCGCGCTGCGCGAGATCCTGCTCGGCCTGGGCGTCTCCGATGTCCGGATGGAGCAGGGATCGATGCGCTGCGACGTGAACCTCTCGCTGGCGCCGAAGGGGTCCGGCGTGCTCGGCACGCGGACCGAGACCAAGAACGTCAACTCGCTCCGCTCGGTCGAGCGCGCGGTCCGCTACGAGATGTCCCGCCACGCCGGCGTGCTGCTCGGCGGGGGCGCGGTGCTTCAGGAGACGCGGCACTTCCACGAGGACAACGGCACGACCAGCCCCGGCCGCGTGAAGTCCGACGCCGAGGACTACCGCTACTTCCCCGAGCCCGACCTGGTGCCGGTGGCGCCGAGCCGGGAGTGGGTGGAGGAGCTGCGTTCGACGCTGCCCGAGCCGCCCGCCGTGCGGCGTGCGCGACTCCAGAAGGAATGGGGATTCTCAGACCTGGAGATGCGGGACACCGTCGGCGCCGGCGCCCTCGACCTGGTCGAGCAGACCATCGCCGCGGGCGCCTCTCCGCAGGCGGCGCGCAAGTGGTGGCTCGCCGAGCTGTCCCGCCGCGCCAACGACATGGGGGTCGACCTCAGCGCGGTCGGTGTCACCCCCGAGCAGGTGGCCGCCGTGCAGGCCCTGGTGGACAGCGGGAAGATCAACGACAAGCTCGCCCGGCAGGTCTTCGACGGTCTGGTCGCCGGTGAGGGGACGCCCGAGGAGATCGTCGCCGCCCGTGGCCTGGAGATCGTCTCGGACGAGGGCGCGCTCTCGGCCGCGGTCGACAAGGCGATCGCCGACAACCCTGACGTGGCGGACAAGATCCGCGACGGCAAGGTGGCGGCGGCGGGCGCGCTGATCGGTGCCGTCATGAAGGAGATGCGCGGCCAGGCAGACGCCGGTCGGGTGCGGGAGCTGATCCTCGAGAAGCTGGGCTGACCCACGGGGGCGACGAGGTTCGCAAACTCGGGGTGTCGGCGGGAGTAGGCTGCGGATGACACAACAACTTCACGTCCGTGGTGGGGGAAGCCGGTCGAAGTCCGGCGCTGACCCGCAACCGTAGGCCGACCCGGCGACGCCGGGAGGCGAGCCGGAGCACCTGCCGCGACACGTCCTGACTCACATCGCTGTCGTGGAGCGCAGCGGGTCGTCGGCGATGCCGGTCTTCCCGCAGCAAGCAGCGGGAAGGAATCCATGTCCACGCACTCGCTCCGCTCGGCTCGCGTCCTGACGACGGCGGTCCTCGCCCTCGCGCTCGGCCTCACCGCCTGTGCTAGGGAGAACGACGACGAGAGGTCGGCGCACGACGGGCCCTCCCACGCCTCGGAGCCGACCGAGGCCGCGCTCGCCGGGGCCGCGTGGCTCGAGGGCGAGCTGAGGGACGGGGTGCTGTTCAACCGGCAGTACAAGATCCCCGACCACAGCACCACGGTCGAGCTCGCCTACGCGTTGATGGCGGTCGACGAGGACAGCGCGGCCATCGAGGAGATCTCCCGGGCGCTGGCCGATGGCGTGGACGCCTACGCGAGCCCGGGCGAGGACGTCTACGCCGGCTCGACCGCCAAGCTCGTCTCCTTCGCGGCCGACACGGGCGCCGACCCACACGCCTTCGGTGGCGAGGATCTGGTGGCCCAGCTCGAGGAGCGCACGGCGGACGACGGTGCCACGGCCGGACGCATCGGCGATCAGAGCCAGTACGGCGACTACGCCAACTCCTTCGGGCAGGCGTGGGCCGTGCGCGGCCTGGCCCTGGCCGACTCCGAGGAGGCCGAGGCGGCGCGGGACTTCCTGCTCCAGCAGCAGTGTGCGGAGGGCTTCATCCGCCTCTACTTCGCCGAGCCGAAGGACGCCGACCAGACCTGCGACGGCGCCGGCGCGGCACCGGAGCCGGTCGACACGACGGCCCTCGCCTACGTCCTGCTCCACGATCTGGCCGCCGACGACCCGGTGCTGGCCGAAGCCCTCGACCGGGGCATCGCGTACATCACGTCGCAGCAGGCCGCGGACGGCTCGTTCTCGGGCGGAAGCGGCACGGCCGTGGTGCCGAACAGCAACAGCACCGGCCTCGCGGGCTGGGCGCTCCACCTCGCGGGCGAGGACGACGCCGCGGCCCAGGCGGCGACCTGGGTCCGCGCGCGGCAGCTCGGCCAGT
>NZ_SSXI01000155.1 GCF_004803405.1 Nocardioides sp.
GGCCGCGCCGTCCATCGGGTCCACGGCGTGCAGCGTCGCGACGGTCCCGATGCCCGGATTGCCGGGCGCGGCGTGCACCTCGGTGACGCCGGGGTCGCGGGACAGTGCGAGGGCGAGGGCGTGTTCGCGCCCGCCGCTGCCGATGACGAGGGTCTTCACGGGCGACCAGCCTAGGGCGCGTGGACCGCGCGACCCAGTCCCGGTCCGCGCCGGTCAGACGCCCGGCGCCCGCGGCAGGCTGGGAAGCTCCACCGCGAACGCGGTTCGGCGCCCGTCCCCGGGTGGAAGGTACGACACCTCTCCGCCGTGGCTGCGCGCGATCTCCCGCACCAGGTGCAGACCCAGGCCGGTGCTGCCGGCCGAGCCGGCGTGCGCGAACCGCTCGAAGAGCCGGTCGACCAGACGGGGCTCCACTCCGGGGCCCGCGTCGGAGACGAGCACCCGTACGCCGTCCTCCGTCGGCTCGCCGTGCAGCATCACCGGCGTTCGTCCGTGGCGAAGGGCGTTCTCCAGCAGGTTGTCCAGTGCCTGGCCGACCCGCGCCGGGTCGGCGACCAGGTCGACGTCCTGGGCGACGTCCAGGCCGATCCGCGCAGTCGGGTGCACGGCCCGGACCCGTTCTGCCGCCGCGATCAACGTCGCCTGGAGCGAGAGCCGCTCCGGCCGCAGGGCGAGGGCGTCAGCGTGCATGTTGGACGCGCTGGACAGGTCGGCGACCAGCCGCTGGAGGCGTTGGGCGCTGCTCGACATCGCGTCCAGCAGCCGGCTCAGCTCATCCAGAGCGAGGTCGTCACCCTCACGCAGCATGGACACCGAGCCCTCGATGACCGCCGTCGGCGTGCGCAGCTCGTGCGCGGTGATCGCGAGCAGCTGCGCCTGCTGCTCGATCGCCCGCCTGCGCTGCTCCTCGTGGGCTCGCTGCTGGGTCTGGTCGCGGGTGACCTTGGCGAAGCCGCGATGGCGTCCGGCGTCGTCGTAGACCGCGGTGATGACCACGCTGGCCCAGAACCGGCTGCCGTCTCGACGGACCCGCCAGCCCTCCTCGGCGTACGCGCCCTCGCGCAGCGCCATCTGGAGGTTGTGCTCGGGGTGCCGAGCCTCCCGCTCCGCCTCGGGGTAGAACACGCGGTAGTGGCGTCCGAGAATCTCGTCCGCGGCGTAGCCCTTGATGTTCTGCGCGCCCGCGTTCCAACTCGCGACCCTGCCGTCGACGTCGAGCATGTAGATCGCATAGTCCCTCACTGCCGTCACCAGCAGCCGGAACATCTCCTCGCTGCGGCGCAGCTCGACCTCCGGCGTGATGTCCTGCACCTGCGCGAAGACGTAGAGCGGCTTGCCCGCCGAGTCGCGGATCGGCGCGAGGCTGACCCGCAGGGTGCTGGCGCCGTCGTCGGTCACCAGGGGGTGCTCGAAGGTGGCGAGCTCCTCGTCGCCCTCGGTGATCCGAGCCAGGGCGTCGTCGAGCTGGTCTCCGTGTCGCCGGGTCAGGACGCCGTAGTCCAGGCCCACGAGGTCAGCCGGCTCCCGGTGCACCATGGCGGCCAGCTCGGAGTTGGCGCGGACGATGCTGCCGTTCAGCGTCATCGTCGCCATGCCGATCGCGGCCTGGTGGAAGACCTCCCGATACCGCTCGAGGTGCTCGTCCAGAGCCGCCTGGTCGCGCGCCGCGGCCTGGTCGATTCCGCGCGCGATCCGCAGCCCTCCCGGACGCGGCGGGCGGGCTTCGGGGCCACCCCCCACGTGCTGCCACAGCAGCTCCGGCAGCTTGTCGATCGGGACCGACTTCTCGATCAGGTCCACCGCGCCCAGCTCCCGCGCACGGATCGCCAGACCTACCTCCTCGAAGCCGGTGAAGACCACGACCTTCGTGTCGGGCGACACCGCCAGGACCAGCGGTAGCGCCTCGAGCCCGTCCATGATCGGCATCGAGGTGTCCAGCAGCATCAGCGTGGGGCTGAGCTTGTGGGCGAGCAGCATCGCCTCGCCCCCGTCCCCGGCCTCGCCGACGACGTCGAACAGCCCCGAGGCCTCGAGCCGCGAGCGGACGACGACGCGCAACTCCGCGGAGTCGTCGACGATCACCACTGTCGGCCGCTCCGGCACAAGACCTCCTCAGGACCCCCACAGCCCATGGACGGCAGTGCCCCCAAACCAGGGTCCGTATACCTGCCGCTGCGGCAGATTATGGCAGGCCAGGCCGCGAAACCGCGGGAACCAAGGAGGGCTCCCCAAGTTCCCGAGCCCGCCCGCGCCGCGCCACGGCGCCCCAATCAGCGCAGCGGGTGCCGGACCACGGCCTGCTCCCGCTCCGGCCCCACCCCGACTACCGAGATCCGGGCACCGGATCGCGCCTCGACGTACTCGACATAGTCCCGGGCGGCCGGCGGCAGCTCCTCGAAGGTTCGGCAGTGCGAGATGTCCTCGAACCAGCCGGGGAGGTACTCGTAGACCGGGACGGCGTGGTGGAAGTCGGTCTGGTTCACCGGCATCTCGTCGTGGCGCACGCCGTCGACGTCGTACGCCACGCAGACCGGGACCTGCTCCAGGCCGGTCAGCACGTCGAGCTTGGTGAGCACGAAGTCGGTGACGCCGTTGATCCGCGCCGCGTAGCGGGCGATGACGGTGTCGAACCAGCCGCAACGGCGCGGGCGACCGGTGGTGGTGCCGTACTCCCAGCCCTGCTTGCGGAGGAACTCTCCCTTGTCGTCGTCGAGCTCGGTCGGGAACGGCCCCTCCCCCACGCGGGTGGTGTAGGCCTTCACGATCGCGATCACCTGGTCAATGCGGGTCGGCGGAATCCCCGAGCCCGTGCACGCACCGCCCGCGGTCGCGCTGCTGGAGGTCACGAACGGGTAGGTGCCGTGGTCGACGTCGAGCAGGGTGGCCTGGCCAGCCTCGAGCAGCACGACCTCGTCGCGGTCGAGGGCCTCGCCGAGCAACAGCGCGGTGTCACAGACGTACGGCGCCAGCCGATCCGCGTGGCCGAGCAGCTCCTCCACGGTCTGGTCGACCGACGGGGCGCGGCGGTTGTAGACCTTGGTCAGGATCTGGCCCTTCAGATCCAGGGCGCCCTCCACCTTCTGGGTGAGGATCTTCTCGTCGAAGAGGTCCTGGATCCGAATGCCGATCCGGTTCATCTTGTCGGCGTAGGTCGGTCCGATGCCGCGGCCGGTGGTGCCGATCCGGCGGCTGCCGAGGAAACGCTCGGTCACCTTGTCGAGGGTGCGGTTGTAGTCGGCGATGACGTGCGCGTTGGCGCTGACCTTGAGCCGACCGGTGTCGATGCCCCGGGCCTCGAGGCCGTCGATCTCCTGGAACAGGACGTCGATGTCGACGACCACCCCGTTGCCGATGACAGGTGTGCAGCCAGCGGTGAGGATGCCGCTGGGCAGCAGGTGGAGGGCGTACTTCTCGTCACCGATCACCACGGTGTGGCCGGCGTTGTTGCCTCCGTTGAACTTCACCACGTAGTCGACCCGGCTGCCGAGGTGGTCGGTGGCCTTGCCCTTGCCTTCGTCGCCCCACTGGGCTCCGACGATCACGATCGCGGGCATTCGCTCGCTCCTTCGCTCGGGACGGAGTCCCTCCGCCCCGCCTGATCGGGACGGCTGCTCAACGCACCCACATTGGGTTCTCAAAGCAAGGAACCCCGGCAAGGACCGGGGCTCTTGCGGCGACACGCTACCAAAAACTCACCGCCAAGGGCCCTTCGGCGGCGAACTCCTAGTCACTCGGTGCCACGCTCGCCACCCGATCGGGCGCGATCTGCCGACACGTCCGATCGGAACGCTCGATCACCGGAGCGCCTCCTCCGGCCCTCCCTATCGTCGGATCACAACCTCAGAGATCGGCCTCAGCGGCCGGGACGAGCCTGGTGATCGATGAACGTTCTCGGCTGGATGCAGCC
Source organism: Nocardioides sp. (assembly GCF_004803405.1). GTDB lineage: Bacteria > Actinomycetota > Actinomycetes > Propionibacteriales > Nocardioidaceae > Nocardioides > Nocardioides vastitatis. Next base: position 3,908 of record NZ_SSXI01000155.1, read on the forward strand.
ACGCCACCACCGCGCCGCGGCACGGTCGCTGTCGACGTTGTGCGCCGTGGGCGCGGGTGTCTCGATCGCCGCCGCGCCTCTCCAGAACGCCGAGATCCGCACCGACGGCGTCGCCGTGGCCGGAGTGATCGTCGTGCTCGTCATCCTGTTCGCCGTCCAGTCCCGGCGATTCGACGAGACGCACCGGGTGGCGTGGGCGCTCGGCCCGCTCCTCGCCGTCCCGGCGATCACCGCGATCGACCTGCTCACCCACGACGCCTCGCTCGCGGCGCAGATCTTCTTCCTCTTCCCCGCGCTCTACGGCGCGTCGCAGCTCCCGCCGCCCGGTGCCGCGGTGATGACCGGCGCATCGATCCTGGGCGAGCTGATCGTCGTAAGCACGCAGCTGCCCATCCGAGCGGCGATCGTCGACGCCGGATACGTCACCGCGACGTTGGTGACAACCTCGGCGCTGCTGACGGCCTCGAGCGAGCGCCACGCGAGACTTGTCGGCCGGCTCGTGCAGATGGCCGCCGTCGACCCGCTGACCGGCCTCGCGACCCGTCGCGTCCTCGACGAGGCAGTCGGCTCGGGGACGTCCGGCGGTGCCGGAACGGCACTGATCCTGATCGACGTGGACCACTTCAAGTCCATCAACGACCGGCACGGACATCCGGTCGGTGACCAGGTCCTCGTCCAGCTCTCGAAGCTGCTGCTGAGCCGCAGCCGCGGGAGTGACGTGGTGTGCCGGCTCGGCGGTGACGAGATCGCCGTGCTGCTGCTCGACTGCGCCTATCCGACCGCGCTGGCTCGCGCCGAGGACATGGTGGCCACGGTCGCGGCGCACGCATTCCACCTCCCCGACGGAGCCACCCTCGACATCTCCATCAGCGTGGGCTGTGCCCACATGCCGACCCACGCGGCCGGCATTCGCCCGCTCTACTCCGCTGCCGACTCCGCGCTGTACGACGCCAAGCGGTCCGGCCGCGGTCGGGTGGCCACCATGACGTCGGTGGGGATCCAGGCGGTGAGCCCGTAGGCAGTCCCCGCACCAGCACGCCATAATCTCTAGAACGCGTTCTACTTCTAGGAGAAGTCATGGCTGCCAGCAGGGACACGATCCTCGGGACCATCCAGCGCTACGTCGACCTGGTCGGCGCCGGCACCGCCGCCGAGATCGTCGATCTCTACGCCGTCGGTGCGACCGTCGAGGATCCCGTCGGGAGCGAGGTGCGCAGCACTCGGGAGTCCATCCTGGAGTTCTACAGCGGCCTGGAGGGCCTCGAGCAGCAGAGCACCCTGCTCAGCGTACGGATCGCGGGCACCGAGGCGGCCTTCCAGTTCGAGCTGATCACCAAGGCGGGCGACCAGACCTACACGCTCTCCCCGATCGACGTGATGACGTTCGACGACGACGGCCGGATCGCCAGCATGCGGGCGTTCTGGGCCGGCGAGGACATGGCCGTCAGCTGAGGCGTCTCCGGACCCGGTGAGCTAGGGCGTCGGGCCGAGCCCGGCCAGCTTGTCCGGGTTCCGCACGATGTGGATCCGGGTGACCCGACCGCCGGCCACGGCGAAGGAGATGACCGTGTCCGGACGGCCGTCGCGACGCAGCGCGATCCCCATCAGGCCGTTGACCCGGACCACGCTGGTCTCCGCGTCGGCGTTCTTGCGGGCCAGCCCGGCGAGGAACCGCGCCACGCGGTCCGCTCCCCGCACCGGGCGGAGGGCGGCCGACACCTTCCCGCCCCCGTCGGAGACGGCCTCGACGTCCGGGTCGAGCAGCTCGATCAGCACGCCGAGGTCGCCACCGACGGCGGCTCCGAGGAACCGCTCGACGACGGCCGCGTGCGCGGCGGGGTCGACGTCGTGGCGGGGAGCGGCGTCGCGCATCCGGCGGCGGGCCCGGGAGGCGAGCTGTCGGACCGCCTCCGGGGAGCGGCCCACGACCGACGCCAGCTCCGAGAACGGCACGCCGAAGACGTCGTGCAGGACGAACGCCGTCCGCTCGGCCGGCGAGAGTCGCTCCAGGACCACGAGCATCGCGTAGCCGACGGACTCGTCGAGAGTGACCCGGTCGGCCGGATCGGCACCCGGGCGCTCGTCGATCATCGGCTCCGGGAGCCATGGGCCGACGTAGGACTCCCGACGCGACCGCGCCGAGCGGAGGACGTCGAGCGCGGCCCGCGCCACCGCGACGACCGACCAGCCCTCGACGTCCCGCACCGGCTCGCGTGCGTCGGCGGCGACCACCCGCAGCCAGCATTCCGCCACCACGTCCTCCGCCTCCGCCCACGAGCCCAGCACGGCGTAGGCCACGCGCAGGAGCCGCGGCCGGACCGCGGTGTAGTCGTCCGCGAGCCGCTGCTGACGATCGGTCACCGGCCCTCCTCGGCCAGCCAGGCGTCGTACGTCTGGACGCCGC
>NZ_SSXI01000176.1 GCF_004803405.1 Nocardioides sp.
GCCAGATGCCGGGAAGGGCGGCGGCGATACCGAGCCACACCAGCGCGCCCGGACGTTCGCCGCTCGCCACGCCGACCACGACCGGGACCACCGCGGCGCCGACGGCCGACACGGGGGCCACGACGCCCATCCGGCCGGTCGCGAACCCGCGGTACAGGAACGCGCTGCCGGCGCCCCCACCGACACCTGAGAGGGCACCCCAGAGCAGGTCGGCCCGGGTGGGGTCGCCCGGGAACGCGACCGCGAGTGCGATGGCGCCGGCGAGCCCACCGACTCCCGCCAGCAGCGCGACCGGCCAGGGCGTCGTACGACGCGAGGCGATGCCGCCGACGAAGTCGGACAGGCCGTAGGCGAGCGCCGCCGTGAGGGCGAGGACGATTCCCATGAGCGCAGTGTGGTCAATCCGAGGGATGCAGAAGGCCCCGGGGAGTGCCCCGGGGCCTTCGCGAGTCAGTCTCGGTCGGTCAGTCGGCGGCCGAGGTGGGCTTGGTCGTCAGCTTGTGGGTCTCGTCCTGGACCGCCACCGCGATCTCCTTGAGCCGGTCACCGTGCTCGCGGGCGTGGTGAGCGCAGAAGAGCAGCTCGCCACCGGAGGCGAGCTCGACACGCAGGTAGGCCTGGGCACCACAACGATCGCAACGGTCCTCGGCGGTCAGTGGAGCGGTAGGGGCAACTGTAGTTGTCACGTCGGCCTCTCTTTCGTCGTCAACACCCTCATCGGGCGCTGCCGGGATCAACGTAGCGACTGGGTCAAAGATTCCCGTCCCTGTGTGTTCAACGGCACGTCCATCCAACCACCTGACGTCCCACTGTTGTTCGGTTTTCCGATGACTGAAACATCCCTGTGACCATCGGATCGACCATGATCCTCCGGCTGTTGGGCGCTGTTGCCGATTCCGGCCATCGTGTACCTATCGGTACCCCGTGTGCCTGCACTGATGCCCGGCGTGTCGCAGGTAGATTCAGACTCTCGCCAACACAACGACTCGTTGGCCCGTTCCGTCACGAAGTCCCGAGGAGCCGATCATCGTCGACAACACCTACAACGCAGCCCACCTCCTGGTCCTCGAGGGCCTCGAGGCCGTGCGGAAGCGTCCCGGGATGTACATCGGCTCCACCGACACCCGGGGGCTGATGCACTGCCTCTGGGAGATCATCGACAACGGGGTGGACGAGGCGCTCGGCGGACACGCCCGGCGGGTCGAGGTGACGCTGCACCCGGACGACTCCGTCGAGGTCCACGACGACGGTCGTGGCATCCCGACCGACAAGGAGCCCAAGACCGGGCTGCCGGGCGTCGAGGTGGTCGCCACGAAGCTGCACGCGGGTGGAAAGTTCGGTGGCGGCTCGTACGTCGCCACCGGTGGCCTTCACGGGGTCGGCCTCTCGGTCGTCAACGCGCTGTCGAGCCGGATGGACATCGACGTGGAGCGCTCGCCCGCAGCGCAGGGCATCAGCTTCCAGCGCGGCGTGCCCGGCGTGTTCGACGGCGACGGCCCCACGGCGACGTTCACCACCAAGTCGGGGCTGACCCGCAAGGGCGGCCGGGTCACCAAGCAGAAGTCGGGCACTCGGATCCGGTTCTGGCCGGATCGCCAGATCTTCACCAAGGACGCCGAGTTCCTCCTGGACGGGCTGATCGGCCGCGCCCGGCAGACGTCCTTCATCGTGCCCGGCCTGGAGCTCGTCATCCGCGACCTTCGTGGCCCGGCGCCGACCGAGGAGAAGTTCCGCCACGACGGTGGGATCACCGAGTTCTGCGACTTCCTCGCCACGGACGAGCCGCTGACCGACGTGCTCCGGCTCCAGGGCAGCGACGTCTTCACCGAGACCGTGCCGCTGCTCGACGACAAGGGTCACATGACCCCCCAGGACGTCGAGCGTGAGCTGGTCGTCGACGTGGCCGTTCGCTGGGGCGCCGGCTACGAGACCGAGGTGCGCTCCTTCGTCAACGTGATCGCGACGCCCAAGGGCGGCACCCACGTCGCCGGGTTCGAGGCGGCGCTGACCAAGACCTTCAACGACGCCATGCGGGCCTCGAAGGCGCTCAAGGTCAACGACGACGACGTGATCAAGGACGACATCCTCGAAGGCCTGACCGCGGTCGTGACCGTCCGTCTCGCCGAGCCGCAGTTCGAGGGCCAGACCAAGGAGATCCTCGGCACCCCGGCGGCCCGTGCCGTGGTGCGCAAGGTGGTCGCGCAGCAGCTCAAGGAGTTCCTGACCTCCACCAAGCGCGCCGAGAAGGCCCAGGCGAAGCTGCTGATGGACAAGGTCGTCGCGGCGTCGAAGACCCGGATCGCGGCCCGTCAGCACAAGGAGACCCAGCGCCGCAAGAGCGCACTCGAGTCCTCGACGCTCCCGGCCAAGCTCAACGACTGCCGGAGCAACGACATCGAGCGCACCGAGCTGTTCATCGTCGAGGGTGACTCGGCGATGGGTACCGCGAAGGCGGCCCGCAACGCGGAGTTCCAGGCGCTGCTCCCGATCCGAGGCAAGATCCTCAACGTCCAGAAGGCGTCCGTGGGCGACATGCTCAAGAACGCGGAGTGCGCCTCGATCATCCAGGTCGTCGGCGCCGGCTCGGGACGCACCTTCGACCTCGAGGCTCGCCGGTACGGCCGGATCATCTTCATGGCCGACGCGGACTCCGACGGCGCCCACATCCGTTGCCTGCTCGCGACGCTCTTCTTCAAGTACATGCCGGACCTGGTCGCTGCCGGCCGGGTCTACACGGCGGTGCCGCCACTGCACCGGATCGAGATCTCCAACCCGCGGAAGGGCCAGGAGAGGTACGTCTACACCTACTCCGACGACGAGCTCCAGCGGAAGCTGGCCGAGCTCAAGAAGAAGAACATCCGCTGGAAGGACCCCGTGCAGCGCTACAAGGGCCTCGGTGAGATGGATGCCGACCAGCTCGCGGAGACCACGATGGACCCGCGACGCCGTACCCTCCGCCGGCTCACCGTCGACGACGCCGCGGTGGCTGCCGACGTCTTCGAGCTGCTCATGGGCACCGAGGTCGCTCCACGCAAGGAGTTCATCGTGCAGGGTGCCTACGAGGTCGACATGGAGACCCTCGACGCCTGACCCCGGTCCCGGTGGTGGCAGGGTGGAGGGCATGACGGTGAGCCAGGCGCGGGCAGCGGTCGTCAAGGTGCTCAAGGCCCGAGGCGCGAAGCCGCGACGCGGTCATCTGCGGCTGTCCGTCGGTGACCTGTTCTGGTACGTCGACGTGCTGGCCGAGGGGGTCGGGCCGCACGCGCCGCTGCGGCTCGAGGTGGGCTGCTGGTCGCCCTTTCTGCCACCGGAGCCCGACGGCGGAGCGGTCGACTGCCCGCTGCTCGTCGAGCTCCCGCTGGGAGCCGAGCCGGAGGCGGACACCGAGCGGGTGCTCGACCTGGTCGGCGGGATCGGCGACCTGGCGACGCTGGGGGAGCGCCTGGGCGAGCTGCCCGGCGCTCTGGTGGACAGGGCGCTCCGGGACCTGCTCTGAGCGGTCCTGGGTCAGACGTACTGCGTGAGCAGGCCGGTGTCGACGTCGTACATGAACCCGCCCACCTTCACCGAGTCCGGGATGAGCGGGTGGGAGCGGACCTTCCGCACGTCCTCCTCGAGGGCGGCGCGCTGGTCCTCGATGACGTGGAACGGCTGCCAGCTCGCGTCCAGGCCGGCCGACTGGCCGACCTTCACACGGAGCTCGGCCTCGGTGTTGGCCGCCATCGCGCAGCGGGTGTGGGGGATCACCAGGATCCGGTCGACGTTCAGCAGGTGCACGCCGAGCACCAGCGCCTCCAGCGCGGCGGTCGTGACCCGGCCGCCCGGGTTGCGGAAGATCTTGGCGTCGCCGTGCGCCAGCCCCAGCATCCGCAGCGGGTCGATGCGAGAGTCCATGCAGGTCACGATCGCCACACCGGCATGCGCCTTGCCGTCGAAACCGCCGAGGTCGAACTCGGCGGCGAACTCCCGGTTCGCCTTCAGCAGGTCGTCGAAGTCGGTCATGGAGCCGAGATTAGCCGTGTCGAACCGTCCGATTCGTCGCTGCCCGGTCATCGGAACGTGACGCTCGCGACATCGACGGTCAGCCGACGGACCGCAGCGCCTCGGCGGTGTCCACGGCTCGCGTGCGGGCGTTCGCGAACAGGACGAGGGCGAGCAGCGCGGCGGCGAAGGCGGCGACGGCCGCACCGTTGAAGACGGCCTGCTCCTGCACGATGCCGAGCTCGGTGATGCTGAGGCTCGGTGCCTCCGCCTGCGCCGCGTAGAGGCGGCGCAGGCCGATCGTGGTGAGCGCCGAGATGCCGACCAGCATGCCCACCATCCGGGCCACCACGACGAGCGCGCTGGCGAGCCCGTGGGTGTCGTCGCTGGTGGTGGCCAGGATCGCGGCGTTGACCGGCGCCAGGGCGAGGCCGAAGCCGAAGCCGCCGAGGACCAGCGGGAGGTTGGACCACAGCGACTCGAGACTGGTCCGGTCCCACTGGCCCATGACGAGGAACCCGACCGCTGCCGCGACCATGCCGATGGCGGTCAGCACGCCCGCGTTCACGCGGCGGAGCAGCCAGCCACCGACGACCGCGCCGACCGGCAGCGCGACGAGGAACCGGAGCAGGACCAGCGCCGCACCGAGCTGGGACTCCTGCTCGGTGGTCGTCCGGGCGAACAGTGGGATGTCCACCAAGGCGGCGATCAGCGCCCACCCGACCAGGAAGCTGACCAGCAGCGCGCCCCACGCGGGCGTCGGCCGCAGCGCCCCACGGGGGACGAGCGGGTTCTCCGCGCGCCGCAGGTGCACCACGAGGAGTACGACGGCCACCGCCGAGCCCAGCAGGAACCAGGGCCCCTGGGGCGAGAACACCGCCACCTCCGGGTCGGCCGTCGCGAAGGCCAGCACGATCCCACCGAGCGCGACCGCGAGGAACGACGCACCGATGAGATCGGCCGCGAGCAGGTGCCGCAGCCAGCCGCGGAGGTCGACCAGTGGCCGCTCCGCGAACCAGCACCGCAGCGTCAGCGCGACGAACGCGCCGATCGTGACCAGGCCGATCGGGGTGACCCAGCGGCTGCCGCCGTCGACGTAGGGAATGAACAGCTGGCCCCAGGTGAGGTCCCGCTTGAGGCCGGACGGCTCGACCATGACGACCAGCCCCGCGATCGTCCAGGCGGCGAGGATGAGGCCGCCGAGGAGGTCGGGGCGCCCCGGTCTCGAGGCGCTCCGGCCACGGGCGAGCGCCGCCACGCCGACGGCGAGCACCACCCCACCGGCCAGGTTGATGGCGAAGATCCCGCGCCAGCTGGCGACCGAGAGGACGGCCGCGCCGAACAGCGGGCCGAGCACGCTGCCGAACTCCTGGACGGCGGAGACCACCCCGAGCGGCAGCCCGCGCCGTTCGACCGGGTAGAGCGCGGCGACCAGCGACATGGTCGCCGGGACCAGCCCGCCGGCGCCGACGCCCTGGAGGAACCGTCCGGCGACCATCGTGCCCAGGTCCACGGAGACCGCGGTGACCAACGAGCCCAGCGAGAACACCACGAGTGACATCCCCAGCACCGGGATCTGGCCGCGCAGGTCGGCGATCCGGCCGATCAGGGGAAGCATCGCGACGTATCCAAGGAGGAAGCCCGAGACGATCGGGGCGGCCCGCTGGAGCTGGTCCACCGGGATCCCGGCACCGGCCATCATCTCCGGCAGCGCCAGGACGACGACATAGGTGTCGGCCGCCGCGAAGGCGACCGCGACGGCACAGAAGATCAGCAGCAGCCGGTCACGGCGCGTGACGGCGGCGCTCATTGCGGTGCGCTGATGTCCTTGGTGACGTCGTAGCCGGTGACCTCGATCGCGTAGGTGACCGGCTCGGAGTCGGGGAAGAACGCGCCCGTCATGTCGACCGACTGCAGCTTGCCGTCGCTGTCGACGCGGTACCTCACGTCGTAGGAGTCGTCCTCGGCACAGGGGAGGAGCTCGCGGATCGCGTCGCCCGGGGCGGTGCCGGTGAAGGTCGTGAGCACCACCTTGTTGTCCTGGCCTCCGCGCTCGGTGTCGCCCTCCTCGAGGTCCTCGCTGCTGGTCAGCACGTTGCCGACCCCCGTGTCGGGGTCCAGCAGCAGGGCCGGGTCGGGCGCGCACAGCTCGGCCGGCTGGTAGTCGTCGGTCCATCCGACCACCGGCGCCTCGACGTAGAGCGTGCCGCCGGTCGAGACCACGTTGATGCTGCTCGCCTCGAAGCCGCTGACCCGGCCACTGACGGTGCCCTCGAAGGCCGGCGGCTCGGCGACGATCGTGCCGGTCGCGGCCGAGAGGAAGTCGACGCCCGGGTCGTCGCCGGTGCTCAGCTCGACGGTGATGCCGCTGGTCTCGTCGAGGTGCCTCTTGGCCCCCTCCATGACCTCCTGAGGGGAGACCTCGCCGTCGTCGTCGTCGTCGAGCTCCTTGTTGCTCGTGACGGAGTCGTCGGAGCCCCCGGTGCAGGAGGCCAGCCCCGTGACCGAGAGCAGTCCGACGAGGACCGCCGCCGCCACCCGGGTGGCACGTCGGTGCCCGAGCCGGATCGTCATGGAGTCACCCTGACACATCGACGGTCAGCACCGCGGCGAGCGGCCCCGCGGCCGCGGCGAGCGGCTGCGTGCCCGGCACGCCCGAGCCGTCACGGCGGCCGGTGG
>NZ_SSXI01000262.1 GCF_004803405.1 Nocardioides sp.
CCGTCGCGGTCTCCGAGCCGCTGGGCGCTCACCCGGAGGTCGCGCGGACCGTGCTCGCTCGGTACGCCGTCGGGGCGGTCCAGCTCGTCCCGGTCTGAGCACACCCTGCCCCGTCGGGGCGCAGAGTGCGCCCTCTCGCGGCGCAGAGTGCGCCCCTTCGTGGAGCAGAGTGCTAGAGCACCAGGGACTCGAGGAGGTGCTCGAGGGTGCGGGCGGGGTCGGCGGTGACCCCGCCGTGCACCGGGCCGGGCTGGAGCACGGTGCTGCGAGGCGCCTTGAGGAACCCGAAGCGGGTGCTCGCGTCGTCGCGGGACTCGCGGACGCCGTACGCGGTGGCGCGCACGCCGGGGCCGAAGTCGGCGTGGGCCTCGCCCAGGCAGACCTTCTCGACCGCCGCGAGCGCGGACCGGACCGCAGCGATGTCCACGCCGGGGTCCAGGGCGCGCAGCCGCTCCTCGTCGACGGCCGTCCGGACGCCGAGGAAGGCCTCGTCGGGGCAGTAGAGGACGACGCCGACGTTGACGAACTCCTCCCGCTCGACGCGGGGCACGCAGCGCAGCGAGACGTACTGGTAGGGGCTCATGCGGCACCCTCCCCCGGCAGCCAGCCTCGGTCGCCGTCGAGTCGGGCGCGGAGGAAGGCGACGTAGCGCTCCCGCAGCGCGTCGGCGTCCTCGGCCCCCGGGACCGGCTCGAGCCAGTCGTCGCAGACCTCCGCCAGCACGGAGCGGAGGGCGTCGTCGTCCAGCCGCTTGCCGAGTACGACGTCCTGGTCCCGCGCCTCGGCGGCGTACCCGCGCAGGATGTGCTCGGAGGCGTCGTAGGGCTGTGCGGCGAAGCGCACCGGGTCCCCGGTGCCGCCCGGCCAGGAGTGGTGGAAGTAGAGCGACGCGCCGTGGTCGATCGCGTACAGGACCCCGCGCCAGACCAGGAGGTTCGGGTTGCGCCAGCTCCGGTCGACGTTGGCCGTCAGCGCATCCAGCCAGAGGACCCGGCCGGCGAGATCACGGGCCGGCTCCGAGATCGGGTCGTAGCCGAACGCGCCGGGCAGGAAGTCGATGCCGAGGTTGAGCCCGGCACTGGCGTTGAGCAGGTCCTGGACCTCCTCGTCGGCCTCGTAGCGCGCGATCTCCGGGTCCACGTCGAGGACCACCTGGTCGGGGGTCGGGATCTCCAGCAGTCGCGCCAGGCCGGCGACGATCACCTCGGCGACCAGCACCCGCGGGCCCTGTCCGGCACCGCGGAACTTGCAGACGTAGGTGCCGAGGTCCTCGGCCTCCACGACCCCGGGCAGGCTGCCGCCCTCACGCAGCGGGGTGACGTAGCGGGTCACCCGGACGGTCGGCATCACGGACCCGATCCTGTCAGACCGGCGGCTTCTCCTCCGCCAGCAGGCGCTTCTGCTCCTCCACGTCGAAGTCGGCCTTCGGCCAGGTCAGGTCCATCGCCACCAGGGCCTCGTGGAGCAGGCTGCCGATCGCGAGGTTGCGGTACCACTTCCTGTCGGCCGGGATCACGTGCCACGGCGCGGCCTCGGTCGCGGTCCGACCGATCGCGATCTCGTAGGCCTCCTGGTAGGCGGGCCAGAGCTTCCGCTCCTCGAGGTCGCCGACGTTGTACTTCCAGTGCTTCTCGGGCTTCTCGAGACGGGCGAGCAGACGCTCCTTCTGCTCCTCGGCCGAGATGTGGAGCATGCACTTGATGATCGTGGTGCCTCTCGCCGCGAGGTCGGCCTCCCATGCGGTGATCGCCTCGTAGCGCCGCTCGATCTCCTCGGCCGGCGCGAGCTCGCGCACGCGCGCGATCAGCACGTCCTCGTAATGGGACCGGTCGAAGACACCGATCACGCCGACCGGCGGCAGCGCCCGGGTGATCCGCCAGAGGAAGTCGTGCGCACGCTCCTCCTCGGTCGGCGCCTTGAACGAGGTGATCCGGACCCCCTGCGGGTCCACGAGTCCGACGGTCGAGCGCAGCGTGCCTCCCTTGCCGGAGGTGTCCATGCCCTGGAGCACGAGCAGGATGTTGCGGGTGCCGCCGGCGACCCCCTGGGCGAAGAGGCGTTCCTGGAGGTCGGCGAGCTCGGCCCCCATCGCGAACAGCGCGGCCTTGCCGTCCTCCTTGTCACCGTCGAAGCCGGGCGCGACGTCGGTCTCGATGGCCGAGAGGTCCACCGGGCCCTCGGTGATCCGCAGCGCTGCCGTGAGGTCGGAGGTCGGGAACGAAACGCTCATGATGCGCCAGTGTGGCGGTCTGGCACGCGCGCTGTCAGCCGCTCGCCAAGGTGCGCCGCAGCGGTGGGGTCGAGGACCAGGGGAAGTCGATCCACTGCTCGGTACGGCGCCACACGTACTCGGGGCGGATCACGGTCCAGGGCTTCTCGTAGATTACCGCGGTCCGCGCCTCCTCGACGTGGTCGGCGAAGAAGTCGCGGACCACCTCGAGCGTCTTGCCGGTGTCGGCGACGTCGTCGGCGATGAGCACCTTCATGCCGGTCAGGTCGACGGCAGCCGGGGTCGGCGGGAGCATGATCGGCACGTCCAGACGCTGGTCCACGCCGGTGTAGAACTCGACGTTGACCGACGACAGGTTCTTCACGCCGAGGGCGTAGCCCAGCCCCATCGCGAGCCCCAGTCCGCCGCGGGCGATTGCCAGCACGATGTCGGGCTCGAACCCGTCGTCGACCACCTGTTGCGCCAGGTCGTGCACGGCGGATCCGAACAGCTCGTAGGTCAGGGTCTCGCGATCCGCCACCGGCTCAGTCGTCATCGGCCCATTCTGCACCGAGCTCCTGCTTCACCACGGCATAGGCCAAGCCCGAGGAGTACCCCTTGCGCGCGAGCATGCCGACCAGGCGCCGCACAGCGACCTGCTTGTCGAGACCCCCCATGCTGCGCAGCTTCTTGCGGACGAGGAGCCGCGCAGCGTCCTCCTCGTCGCCGGGATCGACCTCGGCCAGCACGGTGCGCGCGGTCTCCTCGGCGATCCCCTTGCGGCGCAGCTCGGCCGCGAGCGCGGTGCGAGCCAGCCCGCGTGTGCGCTGGCGACTGTCGACCCACGCCCGAGCGAACGCCTCGTCATCGACGAGGCCCACCTCCTCGAACCGGTCGAGCAGCCGGCCCGCCACGTCCTCGGGGACGTTGCGGCGGGCCAGCCGCTCCTCGAGCTCCTTGCGACTGCGCGCCGTGATGCTCAGCTGGTCGAGCAGGATCTTGCGGGCGAACGACTCGGGGTCGACGTCCGGGTCGAACGCGGGATCCTCAGAAGGAGTCGACACCGATGGGCTCGTCCGACAGGTCGGAGGCGTCGTCGACCGTGGGCGTGACGCCGAGCTTCTCGAGGATCTTCTTCTCCAGCTCGTTGGCGAGGTCCGGGTTGTCCTTGAGGAACGAGCGGGCGTTCTCCTTGCCCTGGCCGAGCTGGTCGCCTTCGTAGGTGTACCAGGCGCCGGCCTTGCGGACCAGGCCCGCCTCCACGCCGACGTCGATCAGGCCGCCCTCGCGGCTGATGCCCTTGCCGTACATGATGTCGAACTCGGCCTGCTTGAACGGCGGGGCGACCTTGTTCTTCACGACCTTGACCCGGGTCCGGTTGCCGACCATGTCGGTGCCGTCCTTGAGGGTCTCGATCCGGCGCACGTCGAGGCGCACCGAGGAGTAGAACTTCAGCGCCCGGCCACCGGTCGTGGTCTCCGGGGAGCCGAACATGACGCCGATCTTCTCGCGGAGCTGGTTGATGAAGATCGCGGTCGTCTTGGAGTTGTTGAGCGCGCCGGTCATCTTCCGGAGCGCCTGGCTCATCAGGCGGGCCTGCAGCCCGACGTGGCTGTCACCCATCTCGCCCTCGATCTCGGCGCGGGGGACGAGCGCGGCCACCGAGTCGATGACGATCAGGTCGAGCGCACCCGACCTGATCAGCATGTCGGCGATCTCGAGCGCCTGCTCGCCGGAGTCCGGCTGGGAGACCAGCAGCGCGTCGGTGTCGACACCGAGCGCCGCGGCGTAGTCGGGATCGAGGGCGTGCTCGGCGTCGATGAACGCCACGATGCCACCGGCCGCCTGGGCGCTGGCCACCGCGTGCAGGGCCACCGTCGTCTTTCCGCTGGACTCCGGACCGTAGATCTCCACCACCCGGCCACGCGGGAGCCCGCCGATGCCGAGGGCCACGTCGAGGGCGATCGCGCCCGTGGGGATCACGTCGAGCGGAGCGCGGGTGTCGTCACCGAGCCGCATCACCGAGCCCTTGCCGTACTGCTTCTCGATGGTGAGCAGCGCGGCGTCGAGCGCCTTCAGTCGGTCATCGCCAGCCATGTGCCTCAGTCCTTAGGTGTCGTGGTGGAGCCAGGTACGTCGGCGACGCTACGGCGAGGTTCCGACACAGCCTGGTCAGCCGTGTCGCCGTTGTGGAGCGAGCTCGCCCGGCGTCGTACCTGTGGACGGTTGGTGGCTCACCGACCGCCGTACGACCCAACCTAGACGAACAGGTGTTCGAAGTCGTTCAGGAGGTACGGCGTGTCGCCGCTGCCGTGTCGCGCAGCGTCTCCACGCCGGCCCGCACGGCCGCTCCGAGCACGCCGAGGACCAGGGCCAGGCTCACCAGGGCGAGGGCCGGGTAGTCGGCCAGGCCCACGACGACGCCCGCGAGCGCACCGGCCGCAGCACCGGTCAGCCCCATCACCAGGTCGGAGGTCCCCTGCACGTCGGTGCGCGCCTCGAGCGGCGCGTGCTCGGCGACCATCGTCGAGGCGGACACCATCGACAGCGACCAGCCGACACCGAGCAGGAACAGCCCGCTCGTCACCTGCCAGGACATCCCGGTGGGCGCCGACGCGCACAGCACCAGGGCGACCAGGAGCACCACTCCCCCGGCACCGAGCACCTGCGGACGGCCGACCCGGTCGGCCAGCCAGCCGACGAGCGGCGAGAACGCGAACATGCCGAGGACGTGGACGCTGATCACGATCCCGATCACCTCGAGGCCGGCCCCGCCGTGCTCCATGTGGAGCGGCGTCATCACCATCACCCCGATCATCGTGGCGTGGGTCAGCGCGAGCCCGGCGATCGCGTAGCCGAGCACCGGTCGCTCCCGCACGGCCTGCCGGGCACGCGACCACGTCGTACCGGTCGGCGGTCTCGCCGGCATCGACTCGTCGGCGATCGCCGCCTGGCGGGCCAGCAGCAGCGGGTCGGGGCGCAGCAGCACGCCGACCGCCACCGCGGCGAGCAGCATGCCGAACGCACCGAGCGCGAACGGCCCGGTCAGCTCCGGGATGTCGACCGCGTCCGCGAAGGCGCCGGCCGGACCGGTCAGGTTCGGGCCGACCACCGCGCCGATGGTCGTCGCCCAGACCACCATCGACAGCGATCGCCCGCGGGTGGCGGCGGAGGCGAGGTCGGTGGCCGCGTAGCGCGCGGCGTTGTTGGCGGACGTGCCGGCGCCGAGCATGACGGCGCCGACCAGCAGCAGCGGCATCGAGCCCAGGACACCGGCCAGGACGGCCAGCGCCCCTCCGCCCGCACCCACCAGGTACCCGGTCATCAGGCCGGCGCGCCGGCCACGGCGGGACATCAGCGGCGCCAGCAGGAAGGAGATCACGGCTGCGCCCAGCACCTGCGAGGTCTGCGCCAGCCCGGAGAGCGTCTCCGAGCCGGACAGGTCCCGCGCCAGCAGCGAGGCGGTGGCGATGCCGATCGTGATGCCGACCGCGCCGACCGCCTGCGTCAGCACCAGCACCCGCACCGTCCGTCGCTGGGCGGCGACGAGATCGGGAGCGCCGGTCTCCGGCAGCGCGCGTGCGGGCGCCGTCACCTCTCGCTCACGGGGAGCTCGAGGACCTGCCACACGGCGCGCCACACCTGCTTCGGCTCCAGGCCCGCGTCGAGCGCCTCCGCCGCCGTGCGGTGGCCGAGGTCCCCGATCACGAACTGGTCCGCCCACACCGGGGCGTAGGAGGCCCCGAGATGCTGCTCCATCCGGGCCCAGAACTCGGTATGCCTCACCCCTCCATCATCCACTGCGTGTCCCAACGGTGGTGCACCACGTCATGCAGGTGGTAGCGGCCGAGCGTGGCGACCGTGAACGCACTGCCGTTGCTGCGGCGGCCGGGGCGCTCCCACGCGTCGCCGGCGACCGACTCGTAGACCGCGGCCGCCCGAGCGGCAGCAGCGGCCAGCGCAGGGGCGACCTCCGCAGCCCGCTGGAGGTCGTAGCGGTCGGCGAGCGCGGTCTCGTCCTGGTCCCAGTTGGCGAAGACCGGGTCGTCCTCGGTCAGCATCCGCTCGAGCCGCCCGACGAAGACGAGGTGCACGTCGCGGACGTGGCAGGCGTACTCCGTCGGCGACCAGACCGTCGGCGAGGGCCGCTGCTCGGCCCGGGGATCGGCGAGCGCCGCGGTCCAGTAGTCGGCGTTGTCCCGAAGGGCGGCGGCGAGCGCGCCGGTGTCGACGGCGGCGGCGGTGAAGCCGCACTCGGGGCACGGCCGGTCCAGCACCCAGGTCCAGTCCTTGGTGTCCGGCTCGATGGCGCCAGGCTCGGTCTGGGGCGTCTGCTCGGTGGTCATGCCGAGATCCTCCCGTGGCAGGTTGTCGCGCGCGAGCGAGTTCCTGCCATCCGTCGTACAACCGCTGCCAGCGTCACGGGCGGGTCGGCCCGGGGTCACCCGATCGCGGCCGTCCCGAAGGCCACGTTGAACTGGTCGCACCAGATCACCACGGACCTCATCCCGCCGAGCTCGGCGCCCTCGGGGATCTCGTAGCTCTGGTTGCCCTGGTTGCCCTTCAGCGCGCCGAGCCGCACGTAGTCGCCGTCGTCGTAGATGCCCCAGGAGTCGAAGCACCCGTCGCAGCCGCCGCCGCTCTCCTGGTCGGTGATCCAGACGTGCAGGTCGGGACCGTTGGAGGTGTCGAGCCCCTGGAGCCGCAGGAACCGGGTGCCGTCGCTGCGGCGGTAGATGATCGCCTCGCCCGACGTGCCGTGCTCGGCATCGATGAACTCGCCCGACGCCAGCTCGACCCGGGTCCTCTCCGCGGCGGAGGCACTCGGGACGCTGGTGTCGGTGAGCCCGCCGCTGGCGGTGCCGACCACCTCGCTGGCGTCGTCGTCCTCGTCGACCCTGTCATCGATGAAGAGCAGCCAGGGCTGGAACAGCAACAGGCCGGCGACGAGGGCGACGAGGAGGACCCCACCCACCGCCAGACCGATCGCACGCTTGCGACTCATCACACCTCCTGGGTCCTGCTCAGCCTAGGCCGTGGCGGCATCTCCGTCGGCGGTTCGGTCGACGCCGCCCGTCCAGACCCGCGCCACGATCGGCACCCCCGGCCGGTAGGCGAGGTGCACGTGACTCGGCGCGTCGAGGAGCACGACGTCCGCGCGCCGGCCCGGCACGAGGGCGCCGACGTCGGTGCGTGCCAGGGCGGCCGCGCCACC
>NZ_SSXI01000296.1 GCF_004803405.1 Nocardioides sp.
CCGCGCACCGGAACCGGAGCGCGCGACCCCCGGTTGAGGGACATCGGGGTGGCGCCATCCCCGCGGCTGGATACGATGCCCTCCCGCCCCCGGCCCTCGGAGCCTCCGTGACGTTCTTCCTCGCACTCGGCATCGCCGGGATCGTCCTCGTGCTGCTCTCGCTGGTGGTGGGCGACCTGCTGGACGGGATGCTGGACGCGCTCGAAGCCGACTGGATCTCGACCGCCGTGATCGGCGGGTTCGTCTCCGCGTTCGGCTTCGGTGGCGCTGCCGCCGACGGCGCCGGGTTGCCGTGGCCGCTCGCTCTGGTCATCGGTGGCGCTGCCGGCGTAGCGGTCGGGTCCTTCGCGTGGTGGCTGACCGGTCTGGTCAAGGACGGGCCGAGCGACGGAACCGTCTCGATCGCCGACAGCGTCGGCCAGGTCGGACGGGTGCTCACCGACATCCCCAACGAGGGGTTCGGCGTGGTCCGGGTCGCCGAGGCCGACGCCACCCGTGCCGAGGGTGAGGCACAGGCGGCCGCGACCCTCGCCGTCGGCCAGGCCGAGGCCGAGGCGATGGACAAGCGCGCCGAGGCGTTCGCCCACTACAACGACGCCGCCGTGCTGCAGATGCTGATCGAGGTGCTGCCGCAGATCGCCAAGGAGGTCGCCGCGCCGATCAGCGCCATCGACCAGCTGACGATCCTCTCCAGCGACGGAGCCGGCGCGCTCCCCCGGCAAGTGACCGACAACGTCACCCAGACCCTGCAGATGCTCAAGACGACGACCGGGTTGGACCTCGAGTCGCTCATCCACCGATCCGTGGAGCGGGCCGCCTCCGGAATGGGGGCCGTCGCCGGACCGAACGGTGACACCCCGGCGGAGGCCGCGGGCGACGCGACCCCCTGAGGTCACCTGGCCGTCAGGGACTCAGGAGGTCGCCGGGCTGACCAGTCCGTGGTCGTACGCGTAGACGATCGCCGCCGGCCGGTCCCGGAGGTTCAGCTTGGTGAAGATCCGGCCGACGTGGCTCTTCACGGTGAGCTCGGAGATGACCAGCTCGGCGGCGATCTCCCCGTTGCTGCGGCCCAGCGCCATCGCCCGCAGCACCTCGAGCTCCCGCGCGGTCAGCTGCGTGGTCGCGGGATCGGTGGTCACCGGTGCCGGGGCAAAGGACCGGAACCGGCTCAACACGCGCCCGGTCACGGCCGGGTCCAGCCAGCTGCCGCCGGTCGCGACCGTGCGCACGGCGCGGATCAGGTCGTCTGCGGAGGAGTCCTTCAGCAGGAAGCCTGCGGCGCCCGCGCGCAGCGCGCCCGAGAGCATCTCGTCGTCGTCGAACGTGGTCAGCACCAGCACCGGAGGGCCGTCCGGCCGCGCGAGGATCCGGCCGGTCGCGGTGATGCCGTCGACCTCCCGCATCCGCAGATCCATCACGACGACGTCGACGCCGTCGCTGTCGAGCGCTGCCGGGACCTCGGAGCCGTCGCCGCACTCGGCGACGATCTCGAACCCGTCCCGTCGCCGGAGGATCCGCCTGAGGCCCGAGCGCACGAGCTCCTGGTCGTCGACGAGGAGGACCCGCACGGGTGCGGGGGCAGCACCGGCGGTCACGGGCGCGCCCCGCGGGGGCGCGTGGCTGGGGCGGCGGTGAGACCGGCGACGCCGGGAAGAGCGAAGCGGTGACCGCAGGGCAGCTCGATCCGACCGTCCCTGCGGTCTCCCGGACGCTGGTCACCGAGCCGAGCGTCCACGACCCATTCGGAGCCCTCGGGGCCGGCGTCCAGGGTCGCCCCCATCTGCGCCGCACGCGCCTGCATGCCGGCGAGCCCGGAGCCGAGGCCGTCGCCCCGGGGCCGCGCTGCGCTCAGAGGGTTGCGCACCTCGAGCCGCGCACCGTTCGCGGTCACGTGCAGCCGCATCCGGGCAGTGCCGCGATCGCCGTGCCGCGCGACGTTCGCCAGGGACTCCTGCGCGATCCGGTAGAGGCCCAGGCCGCTGGCAGCCGGGAGGACGCCGGGATCGCCCTGCTCGTCGTACTCCACGTGGAGGCCGGCGACATCCATCTCCCGCACCAGGCCGGCGATGTCGGTCGCGCCCGGCAGGGGCTGTCGAACGCTCGCGCCGTCGGCCATCGCACTGACGGTGCGACGGATGTCCGTCATCGCCCGGCGGCCGACCAGCTCGGCGTCGGCCAGTGCGGCGTCGACCTCGGCGACCGCCTCGGCGACCTCCGACTCGCACCCGGCGTCACGGACGTCGTGCAGCGCGTGACGGGCGCCGGTGACGTGGAGCAGGGAGACGCTGAGCGAGTGCGCGACCAGGTCATGGATCTCGCGGGCGATCCGCTCCCGCTCGGCGGTGGTCGCTCGGTCCCAGGCCCGCTCCCGCGCGTCCCGCTCCGCGGTGAGCGCCCGCATCTGCCACAGCAGCATGGCGCCGACCACGAACCCCAGCAGGACGGTGAGGGCGTGCAGGCCCGCGCCGGTCAGCTGCCACTGCCACGCCGCGATGGCGATCAGGGCCGCGGAGACCACTCCGACCGCACCGCCCTCACGGATGCCGTCGCGGGCGGTCGTCGTGGCGGTCGCGAACATCAGCAGTGCGGGCGCTGCGTCCATCGGCCGCAACTCGGGGACCGCCGGACTGGCCAGGAGCATGCCGGCGGCGACCACCGCGCCGAGGGAGTCGAGGTACCACGGGAGCCAGCGCCCCAGGCCGATCTGGACGAACGGCGCGACGAGGACGAGCGGCAGGGTGAGGGCGAGCAGGTGCGCCGGCGACAGGGCCTCGCGCATCCCGAGGGCGAGGACCACGCAGACGACCTGTCCGACGAAGCAGGTGACCGGCACCCACCACGGGTAGATCATCTGGCGGCGCGCGAGGGAGTCCTCGATGCGCTCGCGCACCAAGTAGAGGCTCTCGCGCAGCATGCTCCCCACCCTAGGGACACGCGGGCCTGCGGTCATCCCGCTCCGGGAGGTCGTCCCGCTCCTACCCAGGTAGGAGCCGGAGTGCGTCCCGCCGCCCGATGCCGGCGGCCCGGCGAGTCCGTAGCGTCAGTGGTCCAGGGAAGGCCGACCGGCCACCCCCGAGCCGAGCGAAGGCCGGTGAGCACGATGACATGGGACGAGACGCACCGCCGCTGGAAGGCCCTTCGAACCATCGAGGAGCAGCTCTCGAGCAGCCAGTCGCTCGAGCTGCCCTGGACCGAGGAGTACGCCGAGCTCTTCGGCGACCGGGCCGGACTGGTGGCCGCGCTGCGGTATCGCTGGCAGCTCGCCGTGAACGCCCAGCTCGACACCCACCTGCCCGAGCAGGTGCTCGAGGAGCAGCGCCGGCGCCTGGAGGAGCGGGCGCGCGGGGTCCGCCGCCTGCTGGAGCGGTACTCCGAGGGCGACGAGGCCGCGCATCGTGTGGTCGCCTGACGCCGCCCGGTCGTTCGTGACCTGGACGTTGGCCCACGGGATCCAGCGTCGACTGATCCTGCGGAGCGCCCGGCGCGGCGACCTGCTGAGTCGCCTCTCGATCGATCCTGCGGTGGCGGCCGACCCGTTCCCGTCGTACGACCTGCTGCGTGCGCAGGGCCCCCTGGTCGGCAATGGGTTCATCCACGGCACCGCGACGCACGCCGTCGGTGACGAGATCCTGCGCAGTGACGCGTTCGGGACCGGAGGCGGACACGCCGAGCTGCCGGGCCCGCTGCGGCGGCTGCACGACCGGATCGCCGATCCGGACGCGCTCGGCCCGGTCGACCCGCCGTCGATGCTGGTGGTCGACCCGCCGCACCACACCCGGCTGCGCAAGCAGGTGGCGCGGGCGTTCACCGCCCGCAGGGTCGGCCGGATGGCCGACCGGGTCGAGTCCGTCGCCGGCTCCCTGCTGGATGCTCTCGAGGGCGATGCGGACTTCGACCTCGTGGAGCGCTACGCGTCGTTGCTGCCGGTCGCAGTGATCGCCGACCTGCTCGGTGTCCCCGAGCGGGACCACCGCCGGCTGCTCGAGCTCGGCAACCAGGCGGCGGTGACGCTCGACCCCGCCCTCACCTGGCGGCAGTACCAGCGGGCCGAGGCCGCGCTCCGGGACATGCACCGGTGGTTCGCCGACCACGTCTCGCGGCTCGCCCGCGACCCGGGAGAGGACCTGCTCAGCCAGCTCCTGCTGCTGGAGGGCACCGACCGGCTCACCAGGACCGAGCTGCACCAGGTCGGCCTCCTCGTGCTCGGAGCGGGGTTCGAGACCACGGTCAACCTGATCGGCAACGCCGTCGCACTGTTGGACGGCCACCCGGACCAACTGCGCTGGCTGCAGGACAACCCGGATGGCTGGCCGAACGCCGTCGAGGAGGTGCTGCGCCACCAGTCGCCCGTACAGATGACGATGCGCGCCGCGCTGCGCGACGTCGAGGTCGCCGGCGTCCACCTGGCGCAGGGGGAGGCGGCGCTCGTCTTCCTCGGCGGTGCCAACCGCGACCCGGACGTGTTCTCCGACCCCGAGCGGTTCGACGTCACCCGTACCAACGCGGCCGACCATCTGGGGTTCGCCGCCGGTGTCCACTTCTGTCTCGGCGCCAGCCTCGCCCGCCTGGAGGCGGCGGTCGCCCTGCGCACGCTGTACGAGCGGCACCCGGGCCTCCGGATCGCCGGCCGCACGGAGCGCCGCGGCACCCGGGTGCTCCGCGGCTTCGAGCGGCTCCCGGTGAGCACGTCCGCGGGGACGGGGATGCAGGAATCACCGGTTAACCGGTGATTCCTGCACTTCCCGGCCATTGCAACGGCCGAGAAGTGCCAGGAAACCTCCGACCACGCGGCGAATGTGACCACCGTCGCTTTACAACAGCACAGGTCTTGTCAAACCGCTTTACAAGTTCTACCGTCTTGTCAAACGACAGGTGAGCGGAAGGCGGAGATCGATGACGACCTCGAGCGCGGGGGCCACCCCGGACGCGTACGGCCACACGGTCCCGGAGGGATCGACGGAGACGTGGAAGGACAAGAAGCGCTATCTCTGGCTGCTCGGCCTGGCCGTGCCCGGCTTCGGCGTCCTCGCGGTGGTCGGCTATGCCTACACCGACTGGTGGATCTGGCTGCTGGTCGGACCCATCCTGATCAACGCGCTGATCCCGGTCCTCGACCTGGCATTCGGCGTCGACCCGTCCAACCCGCCGGACGACGTGATCGAGCAGCTCGAGAACGACCGGTACTACCGGTGGGTGATCTTCGCCTACCTGCCGCTGCAGTTCTTCATCCTGTTCTCGGTGATGCACATGCTCGCCTACGGCAACCCGATCGCCGCGCTCACCGACCTCCTCGGCATCACGAACTGGGTGGCCGACACGTTCGGCGCGGACCTGGTCCGCCCGATGACCGAGAACGGCAGCTCCGACCTGACCTGGTGGGAGAAGCTCTTCCTCACGATCTCGGTCGCCGGGGTGATGGGCATCGGCATCAACACCGCCCACGAGCTCGGCCACAAGAAGGAGTCGGTCGAGCGCTGGCTCTCGAAGATCGCGCTGGCCCCGACCTTCTACGGCCACTTCTACATCGAGCACAACCGTGGCCACCACGTCCGGGTCGCTACCCCCGAGGACCCCGCGTCGAGCCGCCTGGGTGAATCCTTCTGGGCGTTCTGGCCGCGCACCGTCTCGGGCTCGCTCAAGAGTGCGTGGGAGGTGGAGGCCAAGCGCTACAAACGCAAGGGCACCCACCCGTTCCACCTCGGCAACGACGTGCTCAACGCCTGGCTGATGTCGGTCGTGCTGTACGGCGCCATCGTCGCGATCTACGGCTGGCAGGTGATCCCGTACTGCCTGGTGATCATCGTCTTCGGCTTCTCCCTGCTGGAGATCATCAACTACCTCGAGCACTACGGCATGAAGCGTCAGAAGGTCGGCGAGAAGCAGCGGTACGAGCGGGTCCTGCCGATGCACTCCTGGAACTCGAACAACATCGTGACCAACGTCTTCCTCTACCACCTGCAGCGCCACAGCGACCACCACGCCAACCCCACCCGGCGCTACCAGACGCTGCGCGACTTCAAGGAGTCCCCGGCACTCCCCACCGGCTACGCCGGCATGCTCACCCTGGCCCTGGTGCCGCCGCTGTGGCGCAAGGTGATGGACCATCGCGTCGTGGCGCACCTCGACGGCGACGTCACCCTGGCCAACATCGCGCCGGGCAAGGAGGAGAAGTACCTCCGCAGGTTCCCGCCGCCCGTGGAGCACCAGGTGAGCGCCGAGGACGTGTGGGCACAGAGGTACGACGGCGAGGTCCTCGCCGCGAAGTGCCCGGGCTGCAGCTACACCTACGAGGTCGCGGCGGGCGACGAGCACGAGGGCTTCCCCGCCGGCACGGCGTGGAACGAGATCCCCGACGACTGGACCTGCCCCGACTGCGGTGTCCGGGACAAGATCGACTTCATCCCGTTCGACCCGGAGAAGGTGGGGCTGGAGACGGGCGCCGGCGGCCTCTCCTCGACCACCGGAGAGGCGCGGTCATGAGGATCGTCGCCGACCGCCACCGGTGCGAGGGCCTCGGCATGTGCGAGGCGATGGCCAACGACTACTTCGAGGTGGACGAGGACGAGGAGCTGGTCCAGGTCCTCCAGGACACACCTCCCGAGGAGGACCGGGCACACGTCTACGCTGCTGTGCAGGCCTGCCCGGTGCTCGCACTGACGCTGGAGGGCTGAGCACACTGACACGAGTGGGGTCGGGCCCCGGCTCGGCCCCACTCACACAGACAGGACGGCAAGGGATGGCGATCATCGCAGGGCTCGCCGCACTGTTGCGGGACAAGGCGTCTCCCGAGGCGGGCAGCACCCTGCGCGACCGACTCGTCGACGCCGCCGTACGCCTCACCACCGAGCAGGGCTGGGCGAAGGTCACCATGGCCCGCCTCGCCGACGAGGTCGGCGTCAGCCGACAGACCGTCTACAACGAGATCGGCACCAAGAAGGACCTCGCCGAGGCGATGGTCCTGCGCGAGCTCAACCGGTTCCTCGCCGGCGTGTCCCAGTCCTTCGACGAGAACCCCGACGACCTGATCGCCGCGATCCGTGCCTCCGCGCGCCGGGTCCTGACCTACGCCCAGGACAACGCCCTGCTCCACGCCGTCGTCTCGGCCACGCACGGCGCCGACACCGAGCTCCTGCCGCTGCTGACCACCCACTCCGAGTACCTCCTCGAGGGGGCCAAGCTCGTGGTCGCGGAACGGGTGGTGTCCTACGACATCGGCCTGTCGACGGAGCGTCTCGAGGCGAGCATCGACATGGTGGTCCGGCTCGTCCTCAGCCACGTCATGCAGCCTTCCGCCGAGCCGGCCCGGACCGCCGACGACATCGCCTGGATCGCGCAGCGCGTCCTGCGCTGAGGCACTACTCTCGGTGCTCGGGAGGGAAGTTCGATGGGGTTTGCGCGAGGACGCGCGCGGCTCACGGCTGGCCTGGCAGGCGCCGTGGCCGCGTCCGTGCTGCCCGCCTGCAGCGCGCCGG
>NZ_SSXI01000023.1 GCF_004803405.1 Nocardioides sp.
CGCAACCGCCGTCGTCGCCGCCGCTCCGGCGGCGCGGGCCGCGCGGCCGGGGACGGTCAGTCCGCGCAGGGTGGCACCACCACAGACGGCGCTGCGAAGACCCAGGACGCCTGAGTCCTACCAGAGCCCTCGGCCCCCAGATCTCGCCATCTGGGGGTCGAGCTCGTTTTCAGGCCATCGCTTCGCGGATGAGCCGCCACGACATCTCGCCGA
Organism: Nocardioides sp.; assembly: GCF_004803405.1. Lineage (GTDB taxonomy): Bacteria > Actinomycetota > Actinomycetes > Propionibacteriales > Nocardioidaceae > Nocardioides > Nocardioides vastitatis. Next base: position 214 of record NZ_SSXI01000023.1, read on the forward strand.
GCGCTGCGTCCGCGGCTGCCGTCCCTCCGCGCTGCATGCGCTGACCGGCCCCGATCCGTCGCTCCCCGGGCAGGACGGCGCGGTGACCGGCTTCGGGATGGGTGACCAGGGTGGTGTCCATCCCGAACTGCCGGCGCCGGTGGACGATGTCCTCAGCGAACCGGACGCTGGGCCAGACCTGGTCGTCGCCGCCCGCCACGAGCACCAGCCGGCCGCGGATCCGCTCGACCTCGATCGTCGCTCGGGCCGTCGTGGCGGGATCGGCGACCAGGCTCCGTTCGTAGAGCGAGCGGTAGGCGGGCGGGTCCTCGGCGGGGAGCCAGTCCTCCACGTAGGGGACGAAGGGCAGTGGTCGTCCTTCGCGCGTCCAGTGCGAGGTCTGTCGGGCGCCGTCGATGCCGGCCCAGACGACCGACGTCGGCGCGAAGGCCACACAGGCGCCCACCCGATCATCGTCGGCCGCCGTCAGGAGCGCTGCTTCTGCGCCGAAGGACGTGCCGACCAACGCCAGGCGATCGCAGCGCTCGGCCAAGCGGTCCAGGGCGTTCTTGAACGTCTCGAGCGGCACCTCGAACGGGCCTGGCTGCTGACCGGGCCCGCCTAACCACCGCAGCGCGAGGGCATGGGCACCGGTCGAGGCGAGCAGTCGACCCCGCTGCTGGTCGACCCGGCCGCTCGACCCGGCCAGCACGAGCACGCCCCAGCCACTGGGTCGCTCGGGCTCGAACCATGCGCTCTCCGGCTCCATGCCAACCAACTTCGTCGAGCGCGGGCGGTCAGGTGGTGACGACCACGGTGGTGCCGATGGGCGCGAAGTCCCACAGCGCGATCGCATCGGAGCGCTTCTGGCGGATGCAGCCGTGCGAGAGCGGCGTGCCGAGCTCTCGCAGGGTCTGCACCGGCTCGCCGTCGTCGACCGGGATCGTGTGGAACCCGATCGCCGCGCCCGCGTCGCCGTGGGTGAACCGGACGAAGTACTCCATCGTCCCGGAGTCGTCGACGCCGGTGGCCCAGCGACTGCGGGAGAACACCTCGTAGGTGCCGGGATCCAGGTTGTCGTACACGCTGCCCGACGCGAGATAGGTCCGGAGCACGTCGTTCGCGGAGTCGACCAGCCAGACCCGCTGGCGGATCTCGCTGAACACGATCCGGCGGCCGGTTCCCGAGCTCGCCGGGAGGGCGGTACCGACCGGGTCGGCGGGCTCGGCGCGCTTCTGGCTGGTCAGCGGGGTGGCGGACCGGGCGGAGTCCGCGGCCGGCTCCTCGGTCGCGGGGCTGCCCGCCTCCAGCTCCACCTTCGCCGCCGAGACGTCCTCCGGCGCCTGGGTCCCCGGGCTCGTTGTGTCGTCCGTCGCACGATCGGCGCTGGTGAGGGAGGTCGCCGCGACTGTCCTCTCGCCTCCGCTGGGCAGCATCCCGAAGCCACCGGCGACCGCGATCAGAGTGACCGCGACAGACGTGCCAAGGACGGTGATCCGCCCGTAGCGCGGGCGGACCTCTGCCCGGTGGCGCCCTGCGACCTCACGTGCGTGCTTCACGACTCAGCGGGCCGCCCGTGCGATCAGGTTGCCGGCGACCTCGCGGTAGGCCTGCGCACCCTTGCTGCTCTTGCTCGTCGCGAGGATGGACCGGCCGGCGGCCGGCGCCTCGGCGAACTTGATCGTCTTGGGGATCGGCGGCTCCACGACCTCCAGGTCGTAGGTCTCCGAGATCGTGTCCAGCACCGCGCGGGCGTGGTTGGTCCGGCCGTCGTAGAGCGTCGGGAGCACGCCCCAGACCTCCAGGTCGCGGTTGGTGAACCGGCGGACGTCATGCACCGTGTCCAGCAGCTGGCCGACGCCACGGTGGGAGAGAGTCTCGCACTGGAGCGGGATCAGGACGCCGCCGGCCGCGGTCAGGGCGGCGACGGTGAGCACGCCCAGCGAGGGCGGGCAGTCGAGTAGCACCCAGTCGTAGTGGGTGCCGGACTCCTTGAGGTCCTCCATCACTCCGCGAAGGACGTGCTCGCGACCGGTGCGCGTCAGCAGGTCGGCCTCCGCGCGCGCCAGCTCGATCGTCGCAGGCAGCAGGTCGACGCCGTCGTCGGTCTGGATGATCACCTCGCTGACGTCGGTGCCCTTGGTGAGCACGTGGTGCACCGAGAGCTCGAGATCCTCCGGGTCGATGCCGAGGGAGAAGGTGAGACAGGCTTGGGGATCGAGGTCGACGAGCAGCACCGACTGGCCCCGCTCGGCGAGCGCCGCGCCGACCGAGGCGACGCTGGTCGTCTTGGCCACGCCGCCCTTCTGGTTGGCGACCGCCAGGATGGTCTGGGAGGCCTTCTCGCTGTTCATCGGTGCCCATCATGCCGGACAACGTCGCGCAGACGACGGAAGGCCTGATTGACTGGCGGCATGTCCTCGACATCCCGCCGCGCACTGGTCACCGGCGCCACCGCCGGGATCGGTCTCGAGTTCGCCCGCCAGCTCGCCGCCCGCGGGAACGACCTGGTCCTGGTCGCCCGCGACACCGCACGGCTCGACGCGACCGCCAAGGAGCTGCAGGCGTCGTACTCGGTGGAGGTCGAGGTGCTCACCGCTGACCTCACCGACCCCGCCCAGCTCACGCTGGTCGAGGAGCGCGTGGCGGACCGGTCCCGCCCGGTCGACCTGCTGGTCAACAACGCCGGCTTCGGGCTCCGGCACGGGTTCCTCGACAACCCGATCGAGGTCGAGCAGGCCCAGCAGGACGTGCTGGTCCGCGCTGTCCTGCGGCTGACCCACGCCGCGCTCGGCGGCATGGTTGAGCGTGGTCGCGGCGGCGTCATCAACGTCTCCAGCGTCGCGGCGTTCTTCCCTCGCGGCACCTACAGCGCCGCGAAGGCCTGGGTGAACTCCTTCAGCGAGTGGGCGCACCAGGAGTACGCCGACCGCGGGGTGACCGTGATGGCGCTGTGCCCCGGGTTCGTGAAGACGGAGTTCCACCAGCGGCTGGGCGTGGATCGCGACTCCTCGGCGCCCAGGTTCCTCTGGCTCGAGCCCGACCGGCTGGTCCGCGATGCCCTGGCGGACTTCGACAGAGGACGGGCCCTCTCGATCCCGTCCAAGCGCTACCGGGTGATCGTCACCACGTCCCGGCTGGTGCCGCGCCGCGCGCTCCACCGGCTGCAGTCGCTGGGCCGCAAGTAGCACGAACCGGCAGGGTTTGCGCCGCGAAGGGTCACAGTATGCGGCGCAGAGTGCGCCCCCTCGCGGCGCAGAGTGCGCCCCTTCGCACCGCAGAGTGCGACCCCTCGCGCCGCAGAGTGCGCCCCCTCGCGCCGCAGAGTGCGCCCCTTCGTGTGCGGCTTAGCCTTCGCCGGCGATGAAGGCCCGGACGGCGTCGGCGATCAACTGGACCGCGATCGCGGACAGCAGCAGGCCGGCGATCCGGGTGACGAGCAGGACACCGCCCTCGCGGATCAGGCGCAGGATGGGCAGCGAGAAGCGCATCGCGAGCCACAGGGTGACGTGGACCCCGATCACCCCGAGGGCGACGGAGAGGCCGCTACCCCAGCCGTCGATGTCCTGGACGAACAGCATGGTCGCGACGATCGCGCCCGGGCCGGCGAGCAGCGGCGTGCCCAGAGGCACCAGAGCGACGTTGGCGTCGGCGCTGGCGACCATCTGCTCCTCCTTGCCCGTCAGCAGCTCGAGCGCGACGAGGAGCAGCAGGAGGCCGCCCGCGCACTGCAGGGCCGGCAGCGAGATGTGGAGGTAGCTGAGGATCTGCTGCCCGAAGAACGCGAACAGCGTGATCACCAGGAACGACACCGCGACCGCCTGCCACGCCGCACGGCGGGCGGTGCCCGAGCTCCGGCCGGCCGTCAGGGAAAGGAAGATCGGCACCGTGCCGACGGGATCCATGATCACGAAGAGCGTCACGAAGACCTCGACGAGGAGGACGTACTCGAGCATCAGGCGGCCCCCACCAGGCCGGTGGGCGACCCCAGCGCAGCGGCGCGACTGAGGATCCGCTCGAGCTGCTCCGGCGTGGTCGTCTCGCAGCCCAGGGCGTGCCCCGCCTTCCCGGTTCCGTGGTGGTCGCTCGACCCGGTCACGATCAGGTCCAGAGCCTCGGCGATCTCCCGCAGCCGGGCCCGCTGCGCTGGATCGTGGTCCAGGTGGTCGACCTCCACGCCGTCCAGCCCTGCCATGGTGAGCGCCGCGAAGGCGCCGTCGTCCAGGACGTCCTGCGAGCCGCGGCCCCACGGGTGGGCAACGACGGACACGCCGCGCGCCGCGGTCACCAGCCGCAGCATGTCCTCGAGCTCGGGGGCGTACCTGTCGACGTACGCCGGTCCGCCCTGGGCGAGGAACCGCACGAAGGCCTCGTCGCGGTCGCGGACGACGCCGAGCCGGACCAGCATGTCGGCGACGTGCGGCCGCCCGGTCACCTCGTTGCCGCCGCTCACCTCGGCCAGCGCCTCGTCCGTGGCCGGGATCCCGAGCTCGCGGAGCCGGCCCATCATGGCCGGCAGCCGGTTCTCCCGACCGACGACGATCCTGGCGAGCTCGTCCTGGAGCCCCCGGTTTGACGGGTCGGGCAGGTAGGCCAACAGGTGGACCCCCGAGCCGCGGTAGCGAGTGCTGACCTCGATCCCGCGGACCAGGCCGACGCCGACCTCGGAGGCCGCTGCGGCCGCCTCGTCCCAGCCCGCGGTGGTGTCATGGTCGGTCAGTGCGACGACGTCGAGGCCGGCGGCTGCGGCCGCCCGAACCAGGTCGGTCGGCGGCGCACTGCCGTCGCTGACGCTGGAGTGGGTGTGGAGATCGATCTGCACCTGAGAAGGCTAGTGGCCGCGATTGTCGGACAACGACCCGACGATGGTGTCGTACCGGTCACCTCGACGGTCGTCTCGCAGCCGATCACCACGGCGGGCGGGGCCCACCGAAGGGCAGCGCGACCAGCTGCGGCCCGGTCTCGGAGACATCGCGCAGGATCCAGTCGTCGCGCAGCAGAAGTACGGCGGACGCGGGCCGCAGGACCAGCCACAGCCAGCGGCCCTCCGCCTCCCCGGCCACCACGGAGCGGTCCCACTCCCCCGCCGACGAGCTGACCGACACCGGCCACAGGCCGACCGGGTGGTTCCCCACGCGCACCCGGACCGTGGGCGGACCGTCGCCGACCTCCTGGCCGGGGTCGATCCGCTCGGCCCCGTGCTCCCCGGTCAGGCCCGCCACGCGCGCGCCCAGGCCGGTGCCGGCCTCCTCGCTGACCACCAGCACGTCGACCGGACCGTCGAGCTGACTGGTGCCGGAGACGCACGTCATGGTCGCCCGGGCGGTACTCCCCTTGGGGGCGACCGCGGCGAAGTCGGTCACGGCCCAACCAGGTCCCAGCGGCCAGGGTAGGTAGGTCGGGAACGGGCCGGTCCGTCGGAGGTGGCCGGCGAAGTCGTCGTAGGACGCCGCGACCGGGTGCCACAGCGGCACCACCGCTCCGTGCTCGGGACAGGACCAGCGCCCGTCACCGATCTCCGCGATCGGCGCGGGGCATCGTGGGCAGCCGACACGCAGCTCCGAGCGGTCCGGCGTGTCCGACGGTTCCGAGGACATGGCCGCCACGTTGCTGCGAGACGGCCCGGACGTCAAGCACCGCCACGGACAAGCCTGTCCGCCGCGGGATGCGAACGGCCGGCTCGACTTTGGGGATCAGCCGTTCCAGCGGAGCAGGACCGGCGTCTCCCGCTCGTACCCGAGCTCGGACAGGGTGGCCGTGTCCAGCCTGAACAGCCGACCCTCGGCGGCCGAGAGACCGAGCCATCGCGCGGCGAGCACCCGCAGCGACTGGCCGTGCGCGAACAGGAGCACCGGCCCCGACGCCGCACGGATCCGCTCGATCACGCGGTCGCAGCGGGCCGCCACCTGGTCGGCGGTCTCCCCGCCGGGGCAGCCGTGTGTCCACACCGACCAGCCGGGCACGTCTCTGCGGATCTCCACGGTGGTGCGGCCCTCGTACTCGCCGTACCCCCACTCGACCAGGTCGTCGCAGACCTCGGCGTCGGGGAACCCCGCCAGTTCGGCGGTACGACGAGCGCGGGCCATCGGGCTCCGGAGCACCTCGGCGAAGGAGATCCCGGCGAGCCGCTCCCCCAGGGCGACGGCGTCCTTCTCGCCCTCCGGCAGCAGCGGCAGGTCCGTCGACGACGTGTGCTTGCCGGACGCACTCCACTCGGTCGTCCCGTGGCGGGCGAGGAAGGCTGCACTCGTGGTGTGCACGGCATGGGAGGTCGCGCCATCGGCGGGGTCGGCCATGCCGGCCATCCTAGGCTGGACGGTCAGCTGCGCAGGTAGGCGGTGATCGCCTCGGTCAGCCCGCGACGCGCCTCCTCGGCATCGATATAGGGGCTGAGGTGACGCTCGTTGTAGATTCCGCGGATCGCGCCCGGGAGCATCAGGCGCACCCGCATCAGCTTGTCGTGGTCGACAGGGAGGCCGCGGAAGGACCGCTCGCAGATCTCGGTCCACTCCGCGTCCCAGCGGGCGATGGCCCGCGCCGTGTCGGGGAACGACGACTCGAGCTGCTCGCGTTGACGCGGCAGGGCCGCACGGAGGTTGTAGATCGCCACCGACCCGGGCATGTCCAGGGCCGACCAGAGCATCTCGACCACCGCCACGACCCGCTCGCCGAGATCGGTCTGCGACGGAAGCTCGTCGAAGACCGGGCCGCGATGCTCTGCGACGTACTCCAGCACCGCGGCCCAGAGCCCGTCGACGTCACCGAACTGGTGCTGGATCGTGCCCCAGGTGGCGCCTGCCCGCCTGACCACGGCGTTCGCGCTCACCGACTCCGGTCCGCCCTCCGCGAGGCAGGACAACGCCTGCTTGAGGAGCTGCTGCCTGGTCTGGAGGCCGCGGCGGTTGAGTCGGGTCCCCTTGGCGCTCAGCACCGTCGTCACAGCACTAGCTCCGGACGCCGGGGCGACAGACGCGACAGAGCGTGAGATGCGCGTTGTTCTCCCCGACTGGCTTCAGGTCGTCCCGATGCGCGATCAGCGAGCAGTCGCGGCGGTGCATGGTGGTGCCTTCCCCGGCGGTGACGGGGATGGCTCCGACGTCGACGCCGTGGTCGTCGGTGGTGGCGGCACGGCTGGTGATGTCGGCCAGCACGAGGAGCGTGTCCGCGAGCCGCTTGGACGACTCGCGTCCGTCGGCGGCGATCCGGGCGAGCCAGGCGCCGAAGTAGAGGAACCCGCCGATGAAGGTCAGGCCCAGGCCGAGCAGCCCTCCGGACACCAGGTAGGAGAGCTGGTCGTACTGGTACGGCGTGTTCGCCGCGCCGTACCAGCCGAGGATGATCACCACCAGTCCGAGCGGGAGCATGATCGCGCCGGCCCAGAACAGGAGGACCTGGAGCAGGGCGTAGTGGTTGTCCTTCAGGGGCGCGATCCCCGAGCGCGAGCCGGACTCGCCGACGCGGGGCAGCGAGGAGCTGCTGGACATGCTGGTCATGGTCATGCCTTTCGGAGGTCGGGGAGGCCGCTGTCGAGGCCATGGGGGCAGGAACCGCCGCCACCGAGGGCTGCGGCTCCGAGCCGACGGAACCAGCTGCCGGCGGCAGCCGCTGCGGCGAAGGCGCCGACCAGGAGCATTCCGGGGATGCTGAACAGGTCGGGGAGGCCGTCGCTGGTCGGGGCGGCGTCGACGAGGGTGCCGACGTCCCCGCTGGGGGCCGGGGCGGCACCCACCGGGGCGGGA
>NZ_SSXI01000309.1 GCF_004803405.1 Nocardioides sp.
AACACCTGGGTGGGCGACGGCGAGTTCGACGTCGACGCCGCGGTCGGCTGGGTCGCGCAGGGCGCGGCGTACGTCGGCGGCTGCTGCCGGGTCGGTCCGACCGAGATCGGCGCGCTGGCCGCGAGGCTCCGGGCATCCCCCTGACGGCGCGGTCCGGCTCCTGCCCAACGGCGTGCCATCATGCAGGGATGGCCTACTTCGACGTCTCGGCCGACTCCTACGCACGCTTCATGGGGCGCTTCTCGACGCCACTCGCCGTCCCGTTCGCCGACCTCGGGCTCGATGGCGTCGAGCCGGGGAGCCGGGTGCTCGACGTGGGCAGCGGGCCGGGGATGCTCACGGCCGAGCTGGCGCGGCGCTGCGGGGAGGCCCAGGTGGCCGCGGTGGAGCCGATGGAGATCTTCGCCGAGGCGAACGCGGCCGCCCATCCCGAGGCCGACGTGCGCGTCGCGTCAGCCGAGTCGCTGCCGTACGAGGACGGCAGGTTCGGCGCCACGCTCGCGCAGCTGGTCGTCCACTTCATGAGCGACCCGGTCGCGGGCCTCGCCGAGATGGCGCGGGTCACCGCGCCCGGCGGACGGGTCAGCGCGTGCGTGTGGGACCACGGCGGCGACAGCGGACCGCTGTCCCCGTTCTGGCGGGTCGTGAAGCGGTCGGACCCGAGCGCCGGCGAGGGCCGGCTGCCCGGCGCCACCGAAGGCGACCTGACCGACCTGTTCACCCGGGCGGGCATGCCTGGGGTCGCGGAGACGAGACTGACCGTCAGCGTGGAGTTCCCCAACTTCGATGACTGGTGGGAGCCGTTCACGTACGGCGTCGGGCCGGCCGGGGCGTACGTCACGGGTCTCGACGACGGGGGTCGGGAACGGCTGGTCGCCGCCCTCCGCGAGGAGCATGGGGACGCCCCGTTCACGATCGACGCGAGCGCGTGGGCCGCGACCGCCCTGCGTTGACGAGCTCGCCGAAACCGGACCCCCTAACGCAGCAGCGGCCGTATCGTTGAACCGTTCATCACCGACGCTCGGGGTCTACAGCTGAGAGGCCAGTCCATGGATCCCGACGAGGTGGCAGCCGACCTCCGCCGCCGTATCGAGACGGGCGAGTTCGCCCCCGGGAGCCGGCTGCCCTCGCTCGCCACTCTCCGTGAGCAGTACGCCGCGACCGACGGAGTCGTGCGACGAGCGCTGGCCATCCTGGCTGACCACGGAGACGCGAGTGACGTGCTCGGGATCGGCTTCGTCGTCGGTGACGACGGGACCCGTTTCCCCGATGACGAGCTCCGGGAGGCCCGGGAGCGCCTCGCCCGCGACGCCGCCGACCTCAAGGCCGCCCTGGCCGAGAACGCCTCCGTGTGGCGCAGCTCTGGCGACCCGACCACCGGCGACCTCCGCACGACCGAGGCCACCTCGACCGTGGAGCACTGCGTCGCCGAGCCGGGTGCCGGGATCCACCGCGTCGCCGCCACCAAGGCGTGGACCGGCGGCCTCGTCGGCACCAGTGAGGAGCTGATGCTCTCGGTGGGCGACCCGGTCGAGAGCACCGCTGGGTTCGTCGCCCTGGAGGTCTTCCGGGGTTCCGTCGACGGTCGCGAGGGCGCGTTGGCCTTCCAGTACTACCGCACCATGCGTGACGGCGAGGACCGGTGGATCTGCGAGGTCGTCCCCGGCTCCGGCACCGGCGACCTGACCGGCATCTTCGGGTCGGTGGAGATCCGTCCGGGCAGGACCGCCCAGCACGCCCGGATCACCTACGGAGGGCTCGCATCATGAGGACGACGCAGTCTGTCGCGGTCGGTCGAGCCGGATGAGCGAGCCGGCGAGCACCGTGCTGCGGCGTTGGATCCACCCGAGGCGCGCTGACGCCTAGAGCCGCGCGCGTACGGCGTCCCGCAGCGCCTGCTCCGGGTCTACCCCTGCCGCGCGGGCCTCGGCGACCAGTGCGAGCAGGCGCTCGCCGAGGTCGTCGGACCCGGCCGCCACCTCCGCCGGCTGCCCGGCCCGCTCGAGACGGTCGAGCACCTTGTCGGCGTACAACAGGGCGGGGAGGGCGGTCGGGATGCCCTCCTCCACCGACGACCGGTCCTTCTCGGTGCCCTTCACCAGCATCCACAGGTCGTTGACGTCGGCAGCGGACAGCTCGGCCGAGCCGGGGGTCTCCGCGAACACGTGCGGGTTGCGCCGGCGCATCTTCTCGGTCACCCCGCGCGCGACGTCCCCGAGGTCGAACGCGCCGCGCTGCTCGGCGATCACGGCGTGGAAGACGACCTGGAGGAGCAGGTCGCCGAGCTCCTCCCGCAGGTGAGCGTCATCGCCGGAGTCCAGCGCCTCGACGGTCTCGTACGCCTCCTCGAGGAGGTAGCGCGCCAACGAGCGATGAGTCTGCTCCTGCTTCCACGGGCACTCCGCCCGCAGCCGGCGCATCACGGTCACGAACTCCGCGACGGCGGCGTCCGCGGAGTCCGTGCGAGGTTCGGGCCCCCCGCTCAGCCTTGCCCCACCTCGGGGGACGCGGCCTCGGGGCCGCAGCGCTGGCCGGCCGGCAGGTTCGCGACGTACTCCTGGGACTGCTCGGTCGACGCGGCCTGCTTCGCCTCGTCGCTCACGGGCACGGAGAGCGCATCGCTGCTGAAGAGACCGTTCTCCTCGTCCAGCTCGCCCAGCACCGGGTTGAGCTGCAGGTCCTCCTCCTGCATCCACTCCTGGATCAGTACGACACCGCGGTCGACCGCGGCCTGGCCGACGGAGCCCTGCCCGGTCTCCTCCTCGAGCTTGCGCGACCCGAGAGCCTCCACCGGCGACGTCAGCCGCGCCTGGATCCAGGTCAGCCACGCGAAGGCCTCGTAGTTGTCATCGTCGATCTCGCCGAGCTCGCCCCAGGCGGCCTCGACCGCGGCGCGGTGGACCTTCTCGGGCGGCAACGACACGTCGTACTCCGCAGCGAGCCGCTCGACGGCGACCGCCTGCGTCCAGCCGAGGGTGAACTGCGCGCGGATCGAGGCTCTCGCGACCGGGACCGCCTCGGGGTGCTCGGCACGCAGGACGCAGTACTCCTCCACCGCCTCGTCGACCTGCGCCAGCCGCAGCGTCTCGCCGTCGACCTCGGCGGCCACTCCGGGCCTGGGGCCCTGGTCGGTGAGGCCACAGCCCGTGGCGAACGTGGCCACGGCGGCCAGGGCGGTGATGAACGGGACTACGCGACGACGCACGCTCACTCCTTCGGGTCAGTCCTTGGGGTCGATGACTGAATCAATCACAAGGCGGGCCCATTCAAGCAGGGCGATCCCCTCGATCGGACGCCCCGTCGCCCCCGGTGTGCCGGGACGCGGCACCAGGATCGACTCGAGCTGGCTCTTCACGATCGACTTCGGGAACAGCCGCTGCAGCCGGATCGTCCGTGACTCCGGCAGTACGACGGGCGCGAACCGCACGTTCTTGCCGACGGTCGTCACCTCGCGGACCCCCGCCGCCCGCACCCGGGCGCGGAACCGCGCGACCAGGAGCAGCGCAGCGACCGGCTCGGGCGGCTCGCCGTACCGGTCGTCGAGCTCGGCCACGATCTCGTCCACGTCGGCATCGCTGCGGACCTCCGCGAGCCGCTTGTACATCTCCAGCCGGAGCCGCTCGCTGGGGATGTAGTCGTGCGGCAGATGCGCCTCGACCGGGAGCTCGATGCGAACCTCGTCGAGCTGCTCGGGCACCTCGCCGTCGGACCTGAAGTCGCGCACCGCCTCGCCGACCAGCCGGACGTACAGGTCGAAGCCGACGTCGGCGATGTGACCGGACTGCTCGCCGCCCAGCAGGTTGCCCGCGCCCCGGATCTCGAGGTCCTTCATGGCGATGGCCATGCCACCGCCCAGGTCCGAGTGCTGCGCCAGGGTCGCCAGCCGCTCGTGGGCGGTCTCGGTCAGCGGCTTCTCCGTGGGGTAGAGGAAGTAGGCGTAGGCCCGCTCCCGGGACCGCCCGACCCGCCCGCGCAGCTGATGGAGCTGGCTGAGACCCAGCGTGTCCGCCCGCTCGATGATCATGGTGTTGGCGTTGGAGACGTCGAGGCCGGACTCGACGATGGTCGTGCAGACCAGCACGTCGAACCGCTTCTCCCAGAAGTCGAGCATCACCTGCTCCAGCTGGTGCTCCCCCATCTGGCCGTGGGCGGTGGCCACCCGTGCGTCGGGCACCAGCTCGCGGAGCTTCGCTGCGGCCTTCTCGATCGAGCTCACCCGGTTGTGGATGTAGAAGACCTGCCCGTCGCGCAGCAGCTCGCGGCGGATCGCAGCGACGACCTGCCGGTCCTCGTAACCGCCCACGTAGGTGAGCACCGGGTGCCGCTCCTCCGGCGGCGTGGTGATCGTCGACATCTCGCGGATGCCGGTGATCGCCATCTCCAGGGTCCTCGGGATCGGAGTCGCGCTCATCGAGAGCACGTCGACGGAGGTGCGGAGGCGCTTCATCGCCTCCTTGTGCTCCACGCCGAACCGCTGCTCCTCGTCCACGATGATCAGGCCCAGATCCTTGAACCTGGTGTCCGGGTTCAGCAGCCGGTGCGTGCCGACCACGATGTCGATCGAGCCGTCGGCGATCCCGGTGACCACCTCGCCGGCCTCCTTGTCGGACTGGAACCGGCTCAGCGGCTTGAGGACGACCGGGAAGCCGCTCATCCGCTCGGCGAAGGTCGCCAGGTGCTGGCTGACCAGCAGCGTGGTCGGCACCAGCACCGCCACCTGCTTGCCGTCCTGCACGGCCTTGAACGCCGCCCGTACCGCGATCTCGGTCTTGCCGTAGCCCACGTCACCGCACACCAGCCGGTCCATCGGCACGGTCCGCTCCATGTCGACCTTGACCTCGTCGACGGTGGTCAGCTGGTCGGGCGTCTCGTGGAACGGGAACGCGTCCTCCAGCTCCCGCTGCCACGGGGTGTCGGACCCGAACGCATGGCCCTGGGTGGCCTGCCGCGCCGCGTAGAGCTTGATCAGCTCCGCCGCGATCTCCCGGACCGCCTTCCTGGCGCGGTTCTTGCGCTTGGTCCAGTCGGCGCCCCCGAGCCGGTCGAGGCTGGGCTGCTCGCCGCCGACGTAGCGGGTCACCTGGTCCAGCGCGTCGGCCGGGACGTAGAGGCGGTCCGGAGGACCGCCTCGCTTCGACGGACCGTAGTCCAGCACGAGGTACTCGCGGACCGCGCCCTGCACCTCCCGCTGCTTCATCTCGACGAAGCGACCCACGCCGTGCTGCTCGTGCACGACGTAGTCCCCCGCCTTGAGCTCGAGCGGATCGATCTGGCGCTTCCGGCGGACCGGCATCGCGCCCTTGTCGCGGGTGGATGCCTTCGCGCCGACGATGTCCTCGCCGGTCAGGATGGCCAGGCCCGGCAGGTCGTCGGCCGGCTCTCGGACGACGCCGTGCGCGAGCTGTCCGCACGTCACGGTGACGACGTCGGGGTCGATCTCCTCGCTCTTGCGGACGCTCTCGACCAGGCGGCCCGCCACGTCGTGCTCCCCCAGCGCCTCGACCATGCGCTGCGCCGGGCCATGGCCGGCGTGCACCACGACGACCCGGTAGCCGTCGGCCCGCCAGCGCTGGATGTCGGCGAAGGCCCGCTCGACGTCGCCGCGGTAGCTCGGGGCGGGCGCCGCACGTCGTCGTACCTGACGAATCTGCTCCTCATCCGCCGCTTCGACGACAGTTTCGTCAGGTGCGTCCAGGCCGAACGGGCTGAACGTCCACCAGCCCTGACCCAGCGCACCTGCGTGGGAGCGGACGTCGGCGAGGGACTGGTACGACGCCGCGCCGAGGTCGACCGGAGCCTTGCCGCCGCTCGCGGCGGTCGCCCACGACGCTGCGAGGAACTCCTCGCTGGTGGCGACCAGGTCATGGGCGCGCGCTCGGGCGCGCTCGGGGTCGAGCACCAGGACCTGGGTGTCGCCGGGGAGCAGGTCGACGAGCAGCTCGAGCTCGTCGACGAGCGCCGGGATCAGCGCCTCCATCCCCTCGACGGCGATCCCCTGTGCGAGCTTGTCGGTGATCTCCACCAGCTGGGGGTGCTGGCGGCCGAGCTCGGCGGCACGGGCGCGGACCTCGTCGGTGAGCAGCAGCTCGCGGCACGGCGGCGCCCAGAGCCGCCGGAGCGGCGCGATGGTGCGCTGGTCGGCGACGGCGAAGGACCGGAGCTCCTCGACCTCGTCGCCCCAGAACTCCACCCGCACCGGGTGCTCCTCGGTCGGGGGGAACACGTCGACGATGCCGCCGCGGACCGCGAACTCGCCACGCTTCTCGACCAGGTCGACCCGCGAGTACGCCGCCCCCGAGAGTCCGGCCACGACGTCGTCGAGCGCGGCGGCGTCGCCGACCTTCAACTCGACCGGCGTGAGGTCGCCCAGCCCCTTGACCTGGGGCTGGAGAACGGAGCGCACCGGCGCCACCACCACCGAGATCGGCCCGGTCGTCTCGTCGTCCCCGGGGTGGCAGATCCGGCGCAGCACCGCCAGCCGGCGACCGACGGTGTCGCTGCGGGGGCTGAGCCGCTCGTGCGGGAGTGTCTCCCAGCTCGGGTAGTAGGCGACCGTCGCCGGGTCGAGCAGGTCACCCAGCTCGGCGGTCAGCTGCTCGGCCTCGCGGGTGGTCGCGGTGACCGCGAGAACCGGACGCCCGGTCCGCGCGAGGCCGGCCGCGAGGAACGGCCGCAGCGCTTCGGGCCCGGTCAGCTCGCTGGCAGGGACCCGTCCCTCGGCAGCCCCCTCCAGGGCTGCCGACAGCGTGGGCTCAGCGAGGACGGCGTCGGCGAGGCCGGCGAGGTGCACAGGGAGCTCATTTCCGGTGGGTGACAGCACGACAGCCCCCTGTCGAGGAGGACAGGGGGTCGTCGCTGAGTCTACGGGGGCGCGCCGACGGCCGGTCCGGCTACGCCGTCGGGTCGCTGACCCGGCCCACGAACAGCGGCGCGCCGTGCTCCACGTCGTGGATCACGAACAGGAACGGGCGGTCCACGGTGAGCTCCTCGGCCTGGACGGCGCTCTCGGTCTTGACCACCACGGCGGTCGCGGCGGCCGCCTCGGTGCCCTCCTCGTCGACGGCGATGAAGCCCTGGTGCAGGACGGCGGCGATGTAGAGCGACAGGTCGTCGTCGGTCATCGCGGTGAAATCGGCGACGCCCTCGGCGAAGGCGGTCGGCATCCCGAGGGACTTGAGCAGGTCGCCGAGCGGCGCCTGGGTCCGGAAGGTCCACCGCGGCAGCCTCAGGTCGATCGTCGCCGGGCGGCCCGGGCCGGTGAGCGCGCTGAGACCGCCGTCCGCCAGGAACGCCTCGGTCGCCGGCAGCCGGCCCTCGTCCGGCAGCACGACCGTCATCGCCATTCGCTGCCCGGCGTAGGGGATCCGAGCCGCCCGCCACCCGTCGCCGGCGAGCAGCGCGCCGGCCAGGTCCGGCCGGTTCATCATGTCGACCTCGACGGTCCTGTCGTCGTCGAGGTGGAACGGCGCCTTCGCGGTCAGCTCCTTGGTGAACGGGCCCTCCCACGGGGCCTTGAGGTAGATGGCGTTGACCAGCACCAGGCGGGTGAGGTTGTCGAGGACGCCCTGGGGAATCAGGTCCTTGATCCGGTCGTGGGTCTGCTGCTCGACCCAGGTGTTGATCAGGATCCGGGCCTCCTCGGTGGCGGTCTCGAAGTCGACGACACGCAGCCCGGCGCCGTACTCCTTGGCGAGGAGGTCGAGGAACTCCTCCTCCCACGGCACGCCCTGGTGCCCGAACAGCTGGTTGGCCGTCGCGAGCGCGATCTCGGCGCTGCTGCCGTCGCGCCGCTCCTGCTTCCCCGCCAGGCCCTCGACGTGCGCGGTGAGCGCGTTGACGCCCTTGTGCCAGCGGTCCGGCCCAACCGCGTCGACCCGCAGCACGGCGCGCATCTCCTCGGCCGTCTTGCCGACCGCCCCGGGGAGTGTCATCCCGAGCGCCACGGCGACGGAGTACGGCGAGAGCACGAGATTCCCCTGCTTCTCCGCGAGCCCCCCGAAGAGGTCCCCGGCGAAGGCCCGAAGACCGGCGACGAGACCGGGGAGGACCGTCGAGTCACCCGCCGCGCGGCGCAGGTCGGAGGAGACGAGCCGGATACCGTCGGGGTCGGCCGGGCCGCCGACCGGTGGCGGATCCTGGTCCCTCGCGCAGGCCGTCAGCAGGCCGGCGCCGCCGAACGCGGAGAGGCCGAGGAGGCCGTAGCGCAGCGTGTCGCGTCGATCGATCATGGTCCTACGACGCTACTGCCCCGGGCGCGGTTCCCTCAGGAGGTCGGTGGCCCCACGAGCAGGGCGAGCCCGGTCAGCGCCATCACGGCCACCAGGCCGACACCGACGCCGCGCAGCGGGTTGCGCAGCAGCCAGGCCACGACCCGGTCGGGCAGCGAGGAGCCGGCACCGGCGGGCAGCCGCCAGGTGTCACCGAGCCAGCCGCGACGGACCGCGTGCCACTCGAGCGGCAGGGTCATCAGCGGCGGAACCGACGCGACCAGCGCGAGCAGTCCGCGGCCCGCGGTCCACTTCCGGTCCGCCCAGACCACCAGGGTCGTGACGACGTAAGCGATGAACACGACGCCGTGCAGCATCCCGAAGACCCGGACGCCGACCTCGGTGGTCTCGGTCACGTACTTCAGGAACATGCCGGCCAGCAGGCCGGCCCAGGTCACCGCCTCGGCGATCGCGACGGCGCGGAAGAGACGGGTGGGGTTCCAGGTGCTCGGCCTGCCGGGCTCGGCGACAGCCTGGACACTCGCAGGGACGCTCATGCAGGCAACGCTAACTTCGCGCCACCTCAAGTGCCGAAACGGCGCTCGCGCAGGGCGTAGGCACGGATCGCGCGGAGGAAGTCGACCCGCCGGAAGTCGGGCCAGTAGGCCTCGCAGAAGTAGAACTCCGACTTCGCGCTCTGCCAGAGGAGGAACCCACCGAGCCGCTGCTCCCCCGATGTGCGGATCACCAGGTCCGGGTCGGGCTGGCCCTTGGTGTACAGGTGCTCCTCGATGTGCTCGATGTCGATCCGCTGCGCCAGGTCCTCGAGCGAGGTGCCCTTCGCGGCGTGCTCCTGCAGCAGGGAGCGGACGGCGTCGGCGATCTCCCGGCGGCCGCCGTAGGCGACGGCCACGTTGACGATCATCCCGTCGACGTCGGAGGTGGCCTCGGCCGCGGCCTTGAGCCGCTTCGCGGTGGCGGCCGGCAGCAGGTCGAGCGCTCCGACCGGGTGCAGCCGCCAGCGGCGCTGGTCGGCCAGCGAGTCGACGGCGTCGACGATGATCTCCAGAAGCGGCTCCAGCTCCTCGTCGGGCCGGTTCAGGTTGTCGGTCGACAGCAGCCACAGCGTGACCACCTCGATGCCGACCTCGTCGCACCACGTCAGCAGCGGCTCGATGTTCGCCGCGCCGGCACGGTGACCATGGGCCGTGTCGCGCCCCACCGCCTTCGCCCACCGCCGGTTGCCGTCGAGCATGACCCCGATGTGCTTCGGCAGGTTGGCCGGCATCCTGCGCAACATGCGCGCCTCGTAGGCGGGATAGAGCACCTTGCGCACGCCACGCTTCCAGTCCGCCACGCCACGATCGTAGGCCACGAGGTCCCCGATGGACGGCTCTTCGCGGGGGACGATCGGACCTTCACGCCCGTGACCTGGGCTGACACGATGGGATGCGGCGCGCACGCGCCACCGACGTTCGAGAGAGGTACGACGACCATGACCGCTGCCGCGTGGCATCCGGACCCGACCGGCCGGCACGAACTCCGCTACTGGGACGGCGCCCAGTGGACCGAACACGTCTCCGACCAGGGAGTGCAGTCGGTCTCCCCCCTCTACCCGGCCTCCACCGGAGGGGGCGACGGCGGCGAGGCCGCCGGCAGCCACCGCGCCGAGGAGCCGGCCTCGGACGCGGCGGACGCGGCGGAGTCGGCGGAGTCGGCGGAGTCGTCTGACTGGCTGGGCGGGGACTCCGCCACCGAGGAGCCGTCCAGCACGACCCAGGCGATGGACATGCCGGTCCACGAGCCGGAGACGGCGTTCGCGCCTCGACCCTCGCAGCCCGACGCGTCGGCCGACGCACCCG
>NZ_SSXI01000104.1 GCF_004803405.1 Nocardioides sp.
CACGTCCTCCACCGCCACCGCCACCGCCACCGCCAGCGTCGCCACGCTCCGGACCAGGTACGAGGTGGGCGCACGGAACGCCGCCGGCTACCGGCCCGTGGTCCGCACCGCGGGCGAGCCGCACCTGACGCGCACCGAGCTCGGTGTCCCCGCGCAGCCGGGTCGCGCCAGCAGCAGGCAGGGCCTGCTGGCTTTCGTCCAGCTCAGCGACGTGCACATCGTGGACGCCCAGTCCCCGCTGCGGGTGGAGTGGACCGACCGGTTCGACGACCCCGGCGCACTGCCGGCCAGCGGGCTCTTCACCTCGGCCTACCGTGCGCAGGAGATGCTCACCGCGCAGGTGTCGGACTCCATGGTGCGGGCGATCAACGAGGTCGCGAGCGGACCGGTCACCGGACAGCCGCTCGCGCTGGCCATCCAGACCGGCGACAACTCCGACAACTCCCAGCTCAACGAGGTCCGCTGGAACATCGAGATCCTGAACGGCGCCTGGGTCCACCCCGACTCCGGCGACCGCACCAGGTACGAGGGCGTCGCCGACGGTCACCGGGACAGCTACGACCCGGCCTACTGGCACCCCCACGGCAACCCCCTCGGCACGCCCGTCGACCGTCCCCGGCAGGAGTTCGGGTTCCCCGTCGTGCCGGGTCTCCTCGACGCCGCCCGGAACCCCTTCAAGGCGAAGGGCCTGGCCATGCCCTGGTACTCGGTCTTCGGCAACCACGACGGCCTGGTGCAGGGCAACTTCCCGGCCGCCACGATGCAGCTCGACCTGCTGGCGCAGGGCGGCCTGAAGGTGATCTCACCGCCGGCCGGCGCACACCCCAACGCGCTGCTCGACGAGCTCGCCGAGGACCCCGTCGGGCTGCTCACCAGGCTCCTGAGCAGCCCCCTGAACCCCGGCGTGCGGCTGGTCACCCCCGATCCGGACCGGACGCTGCTGACGCGTAAGCAGGTGGTGCAGCAGCACTTCGAGCTCGGCGGCGCGCCGACCGGCCACGGCTTCACCCAGGACAACCTCGACCGGGGCACGGCCTACTACACCTTCGACCGCGGTGAGTTCCGGTTCGTCGTGATGGACACCGTCAACCCCAACGGCTACTACGACGGCTCGCTTGACCTGACCCAGTTCCTGTGGCTCTCGGACCTGCTCGCGCGCTCCGCCGACAAGGTGGTGCTGGTCTTCAGCCACCATCCCTCAGCCAGCATGGAGAACCCGTTCGTCGGCACCGGTGGGGACCCGGAACCGCGGATCTACGGCCCCGCCGTGCTCCACACGCTGCTCGCCCATCCGCAGGTGATCGCGTGGGTCAACGGGCACACCCACGCCAACACGATCACGCCGCGTCGCCGGCCGGACGGCGGTGGCCTCTGGGAGATCACCACCGCCTCGCACATCGACTGGCCGCAGCAGGCGCGGGTGATCGAGGTGGCCGACAACACCGATGGCACCCTGTCGATCTTCGCCACCATGGTCGACCACGCCGCGCCGGCGTCGTACAACGGGAACGTGAGCAATCCGACCCAGCTGGCGAGCCTGGCGCGTGAGCTGTCCGCCAACGACTGGCACGACCACAGCAAGGGAGCAGGTACGCCGGCCGACCGCAACGTGGAGCTGCTGGTCGCGAATCCGCTGGCCTGAGCGTCAGGCGAGGCCGGACGTCAGGGAGCGGCCGCCAGCTGGCCGCAGGCGCCGTCGATCTCCTGGCCGCGGGTGTCCCGGACGGTGGTCGGCACGCCCTTCGCCTCGAGCCGCCGGACGAACTCGCGCTCGTCGGCGGGGTCGGAGGCGGTCCACTTCGAGCCCGGTGTGGGGTTGAGCGGGATCAGGTTCACGTGCACCCAGCCCCGCTCCCGCTCGTTGAGCACGTCGGCGAGCAGGTCCGCTCGCCACGCCTGGTCGTTGATGCCGCGCATCATGGCGTACTCGATGGAGACCCGTCGTCCGGTCTTCTCGAAGTAGCCGTACGCAGCGTCCACGGTCTCGGCCACGGAGAACTTCGTGTTGATCGGGACCAGCTCGTTGCGCAGCTCGTCGTCGGGCGCGTGGAGGCTGAGCGCGAGAGTGACCGGGATGCCCTCGTCGGCGAGCTGCCGGATCCGGGGCACCAGGCCGACCGTGGAGACGGTGATGCCGCGGGCGGACATCCCGTAGCCGTCAGGAGCCGGCTCGGTGAGGCGTCGTACGGCGCCGATCACGGCCTTGTAGTTCGCCAGCGGCTCGCCCATGCCCATGAAGACCACGTTGTTGACGCGACCCTCGCCACCGGGCACCTCTCCGCGGTGCAGCGACCGGGCGCCGGCGAGCACCTGCTCGACGATCTCGGCGGTGGACATGTTGCGCTGCAGCCCGCCCTGACCGGTGGCGCAGAACGGGCAGGCCATGCCGCAGCCGGCCTGGCTGGAGACGCACATCGTGACGCGGCCGGGGTAGCGCATCAGCACCGACTCCACGAGCGCACCGTCGAACAGCCGCCACAGCGTCTTGCGGGTGGCGCCCCGGTCGGCCTCGAGCGTGCGCAGCGGCGTCATCAGGTCCGGCAGCAGCGTCTCGACCAGCTCCGCGCGCTGCGCGGCCGGGAGGTCGGTCATCTGCTCGGGCCCGTCGGCGAGCCTCGAGAAGTAGTGGGTGGCGACCTGCTTGGCCCGGAACCCGGGAAGCCCCATCTCCACCAGGAGCTCCTTGCGCTTTTGCGGGGTGAGGTCGGCCAAGTGGCGGGGAGGCTTCTTGCGTCCACGCGGCTCCGCGAGGACGAGAGGAAGCGGCCGTGGCCCGGTCGCCGGCTGGTCGGTCATCCCCGCGATTCTCCCATCCGGGCGAGCGGAGTCCTAACCCGCGGAGCCGGCGCCGGTCACCCGTCGCGCCGGAGCAGGAACCACAGCACGGCGGCGGCGACGCCGACCACCACGATCAGTGTGGTGAGCATCCCGAGCACCATGTAACGCGCGAACCTGCGGGTCCGGTGCGGCACCAGCAGGCCGATCGGCACGACGAGGAGGAGCAGCACGAAGGGAAACAGCGCCTCGGCACGTTCGTAGCCGGCGACCCACTTGACGATCGCGGCGTACAGCCCGGGGACCACGATGATCGAGACCATGCCGGTGAAGAACCCGGCGAGCGGGAAGAACACCGGATGGCCGCGGTGGAACCAGTCGGGTCGCCGCCCCCGGCCAGTCGCCTCGTCGGGGCGCTCGATTGCCTGTTCCATGTCCCGCCGATCGTATCCGTGAGGTGTTCCTCTCACCGATTCGGCCGCCACCGCCGGTTCGGCGGGCGCGCGGACCGCGCCGGCCGCCTCCTCGACGACGGCGCGGTGGGCCGGTTGTGGCGGCCGTTCCGCTCGCTCTGTGACAGTGGAGGGGTGACCGACCAGCACCCCTCGCTGACCTACAGCAGCTATCTCGCCCTCGACGACCTCCTCGCCGCGCAGCACCCCCGCTCCGACGAGCACGACGAGTTGCTCTTCATCGTCATCCATCAGGTCTACGAGCTGTGGTTCAAGCAGCTCCTGCACGAGATCGGCGGGTTGCAGGTCCATCTGGAGGCCGGTGACACGCCCCACGCCCTGCACACGCTGCGACGGGTCCTGACGATCCTGAAGGTCATCGTCGCCCAGGTCGACGTGCTCGAGACGATGACCCCACGGGAGTTCACGAGTTTCCGCGGGCGCCTCGACGCCTCGAGCGGATTCCAGTCCGAGCAGTTCCGCGAGCTGGAGGCGGCGCTCGGCCGCCGCGACCGGCGAGTCTTCGAGCACTACCCCGAAGGCACCCCCGGACGGGACCGGATCGCCGCCGCGATGGCCCGGCCGTCTCTGCTCGACTCCTTCCTCCGCTATCTGCGCACCCAGGGGTACGACGTCCCGGCCGCGGCCCTGGAGCGCGACCTCACCGCGCCGTGGGAGCCGTCGGAGGACGTGCAGCGCGTCCTGCTGGCCGCCTACGGCGACGACGCGGGCGCGGCCCAGGTCGCGGAGCGACTGGTCGACCTCGACGAGGGCCTCCAGGAGTGGCGGTACCGGCACGTGAAGATGGTCGAGCGCACCATCGGCGCCAAGATGGGCACCGGTGGCTCCGCCGGCGCCAGCTACCTGTGGACCACGGTGACCCGGTCGGCGTTCCCCGACCTGTGGGCCATCCGGAGCCAGATGTGACCAGGCTCGACGACCTCACCGGGCCGTCGAACGCGCTCGCACCGCACTACTCCCGCTTCCGGGTCGCCGAGCGGCTCCTGCTGACCGGGCACTCGCACCAGGCGTGGCCGGACGTCGCTGCGCGAGGGCAGCTGGAGGCGTACGACGACGCGGCTGCCGAGGTCGACGACAAGTGGGAGCGGGCACTCGGCAAGGCGGACGTCCTACGGGCCGGGTTCAGGCGGCTGCTCGGGGACCCCGAGGCCGAGATCGCACTGGGCGCGAGCACGCACGAGCTCGTCGTCCGTCTCCTGTCCGCGCTGGACCTGCGGAACCGGCCGCGGCTGGTGACGACCGACGGCGAGTTCCACTCCGCGCGGCGGCAGCTGGCCAGGCTCGCCGAGGAGGGCGTCGACGTGGTCCGGGTGCCGACCGCACCGGTCACCACTCTCGTCGAGCGGATGTCCGCGGCAGTCGACGACCGGACGGCTGCGGTACTCGTCTCGTCGGTGCTGTTCGAGACGTCGTGGCGGGTCCCCCACCTGTCAGAGCTGGCCGCCCGCTGCGAGCGGGTCGGCGTCGAGCTGCTCGTCGACGCCTACCACCATCTGGGGGTCCTGCCGTTCTCGATCGCGGACCTGGGCCTGGAGCGCGCCTGGGTCGTCGGCGGCGGGTACAAGTACCTCCAGCTCGGCGAGGGCAACTGCTTCCTGCGGCTTCCCCCGCAGGCGGACCGGATGCGGCCGGTGGTCACCGGCTGGTACGCCGAGTTCGGGGACCTCAGCCACGGCGCCGGCTCGCCCGACCGGCTCCCCTACGCCGCCGGTGCGGCTCGGTTCGCCGGGTCGACGTACGACCCGACGAGCCACTACCGGGCGGCGCGCGTGCTGGACTTCTTCGAGGAGCGGGGGCTGACCCCCGAGCTCCTCCGCGAGGTCTCGCTCCACCAGCGGGGCGTCCTCGCCGCGGCGTTCGACGACCTCGGTGCGCCCGACCCTGCGATCACGCGGGACCGGGAGACACCGCCCGACGGGTTCGGCGGGTTCCTCACCCTGCACACCCCGCACGCGGGCCGGCTCCGGGCGGCGCTGCGACGCCGGGGGGTGCTGACGGACAGCCGCGGGCGCTACCTGCGGCTGGGCCCGGCGCCGTACCTCACCGACGACCAGCTGAAAGCGGCCGTCGGCCTGCTCGGCGAGGTGCTCGCGGAGGAGCGGATCAGGTGAAGACGGCGTAGTGCAGCAGCAGCCAGATCGGTGCGATCGTGGCGAGCAGCGAGTCCAGCCGGTCCATCAGGCCGCCGTGGCCGGGGATCACCTGGCTCATGTCCTTGATGCCCAGGTCGCGCTTGATGACCGACTCGCACAGGTCGCCCAGCGTGGCCATCACCACCGCGATCAGGCCCAGGCAGATGCCGATCCACCACTCGCCCTCGAGCAGGTACACCACCAGGGCCCAGCCTGCGGCGACCGTGGCCGCGAGGGAGCCCGCGAAGCCCTCCCAGGACTTCTTCGGCGAGATGACCGGGGCCATCGGGTGCTTGCCGAACAGCACGCCCGCGAAGTATCCCCCGATGTCGGAGGCGATGGTGACCAGGATGAAGGTGATGATGCCCTTCACGCCGGGATCGTCCAGGCCGCCCCCGGTGCGACCGCCCTCGGCGAGCATCAACGCCACGAACGACCCGAGGAACGGCAGGTAGATCAGCGCGAAGACCGAGGCGGTGGCGTTCTTGACGTAGCCGTCCACCCCCCGGCGCAGCAACCACAGCATGATCACCAGCGCGGACACCGCGGTCGCGGTCACCAGCGCGGCGGAGCCGTACAGGTAGGCCACGACGACCATCACCACGCCGCCGACCATCAGCGGCTGCTCGGGCAGGTCGATGTCCTTGGCCAGCAGGCCCTTGCGCAGCTCCCAGACCGCCACGACCACGGCGATCGCCACGATCGCCATGAAGGCGGGCTTCCAGAACAGCAGGGACGCGGCGACCGCGGCCAGCAGCACGACGGCGGACGCGATGGCGGCCTTCAGGTCGCGGCCGGCGCGCCCGTGGTCCTTCTTCGGGGCAGCGTCGGACGCCGGCGGGGTCTCGGTCATCGGTGGCGGCGCTCGGGTCTCAGACCTCGAGCAGCTCGGCTTCCTTGTTCTTGAACATCTCGTCGATCGCGTCGGTGTGCTTCTTGGTCAGCGCGTCGAGCCGCTTCTCGGCGCCGGTGACGTCGTCCTTGCCGACCTCGCCGTCCTTCTCGAGCTTCTCCAGGTTCTGCTTGGCCTTCTGCCGCACCTGGCGCACCGCGACGCGGCCCCCCTCGGACTTCTCCTTGGCGAGCTTGATGAAGTCCTTGCGTCGCTCCTCGGTGAGCTCGGGGAACACACAGCGCAGCTGCTTGCCGTCGCTGGAGGGGTTGACGCCCAGGTCGGAGTCGCGGATCGCCTTCTCGACGTTGGCGATCGCACCCACGTCGTAGGGCTGGACCAGGATGATCCGGGCCTCGGGCGCCGTGAAGGACGCCAGCTGCTGGAGCGGCGTCGGCGTGCCGTAGTAGTCGACCATGATCTTGGCGAACATGCTCGGGTGCGCGCGGCCGGCGCGGATGGCCGCGAACTCCTCACGGGTCGCGTCGACCGACTTGCCCATCTTCTGGTCGGCCTCATTGAGGATGTCGTTGATCACGGCTCGCTCCTGGCTGCTCTGCGGTAGGTGCTGGGTACGGTCGGGCAGGGTCAGGTCACCGAGACCGTGGTCCCGATCTTCTCACCCTTGACGGCACGGGCGATCGTGCCGGGTGTCGAGAGGTTGAAGAAGACCATGTCGAGGTAGTTGTCGCGGGCGAGGCTGATCGCCGTCGCGTCGGCCACCTTGAGGTCGCGCGCGAGGTACTCGTCGTACGTCAGCCGCTCGAACTGAACGGCGTCGGGGTTGGTCTTCGGGTCGGCGTCGTAGACGCCGTCGACGCCCTGCTTGCCCATCAGGATGACCTCGCACTTGGTCTCGAGCGCGCGCTGCGCGGCGACCGTGTCGGTGGAGAAGAACGGCATGCCTGCGCCGGCGCCGAAGATCACGACCCGCCCCTTCTCCATGTGCCGGATGGCGCGGCGCGGGATGTAGGGCTCGGCGACCTGACCCATCGTGATCGCGGTCTGGACGCGGGTCTCGACGCCGTTCTTCTCGATCAGGTCCTGCAGGGCCAGGCAGTTCATCACGGTGCCCAGCATCCCCATGTAGTCGGCGCGAGCGCGCTCCATGCCGCGCTGCTGCAGCTCGGCGCCACGGAAGAAGTTGCCGCCGCCGACCACGATCGCGACCTCCACGCCCGTGCGCGCCACGTCCGCGATCTCGTGGGCGACGGTGTTGATCACGTCGAGGTCCAGGCCGACCTGACCACCTCCGAACACCTCACCAGAGAGCTTCAGGAGGACTCGCTTGTAGCCGGTCACCGGGGTCCTTCCATCGTGGTTCATCCGCCGACGCCGAGGTTACCGGGTCGCTCACTGCGCTCGTCACCGCGGGCGATCACGCCGCCGCGCGCCACGACGCAGCAGCGTGAGTACGGCGTCGCCGTACTCACGCTGCATGGTCGTGCTGCTGGGTGGTGCGCTCTCAGGCGCCGACCTCGAAGCGGGCGAACCGCTTCACGGTGGTGCCGGCAGCGTCGAGCACGGCCTTGACGGTCTTCTTGCTCTCGCTGACCGACTCCTGCTCGAGGAGCACGATCTCCTTGAAGAACCCGCCGAGGCGGCCCTCGACGATCTTGGTGACGGCAGCCTCGGGCTTGCCCTCCTCGAGCGTCTTCTTGGTGAGGACGTCCTTCTCGGCGGCGACGATGTCGGCCGGAACCTCGTCGCGGGTGAGGTACTGCGCCTTGAGGGCGGCCACCTGCATCGCGGCGCCGCGGGCGGCGGCCTCGTCACCGTCGTACTCGACGAGGACGCCGACGGCGGGCGGCAGGTCGGCGGCACGCTTGTGCAGGTAGACCGTGGTCTGGCCGTCGAAGTAGGCGACGTTGCCGAGCTCGATCTTCTCGCCGATGGTGATCGCGAGGTTCTCGACGACCTGGCCGACCGTGCTCTCGCCGAGCGGCAGCGCCTTGGCCGCCTCGACGTCGGTCGCCTTGCCCTGGTCGACCGCCTCGGCGATCTTCTGGGCGGTCGCGATGAAGTCGTCGTTCTTGGCGACGAAGTCGGTCTCGGAGCGGAGCTCGATCAGCGCACCGCCGGCGTTGGCCACCAGGCCGGCGGAGGTCTCGCGCTCGGCGCCGCGGGCGGCGGCCTTGGCGGCACCCTTGACGCGCAGCAGCTCGACGGCCTTGTCGAAGTCGCCGTCGGTCTCGTCGAGCGCCTTCTTGCAGTCCATCATGCCCGCGCTGGTGAGCTCACGGAGCTTCTTGACGTCAGCGGCAGTGAAAGCCATGGGATCTCCCTCAGATCAGTCGTGAGGGCAGCGTGCCGCCGGAGCGGCACGCTGCCCGATGTCGAACAGGTGGCGGAGGCTCAGGCCTCGGCCGGAGCGTCGGCGGGGGCCTCGACAGCAGCAGCGTCGGCCTCAGCAGCCGCCGCCTCGTCAGCCGGGGCCTCGGCGGCCTCGGTGGGGGCAACCGTCGCCTCGGCCGCAGGAGCGTCCTCGGTGGCCTCGGCGCCGTCCGACTTCGGAGCCTCGGCGTCCTTGGCCGTGGCGTCACCCTCGAGCAGCTCGCGCTCCCACTCGGCGAGGGGCTCCTCGGCGGCGGGGCTCTCGGCCGAGCCGGCGCCGGAGCGGGACATCAGGCCCTCGGCCACGGCGTCGGCGACGACGCGGGTGAGCAGGCCGACGGCACGGATGGCGTCGTCGTTGCCCGGGATCGGGAAGTCGACCAGGTCGGGGTCGCAGTTGGAGTCGAGGATGGCGATGATCGGGATCCGCAGCTTGCGGGCCTCCTCGACAGCCAGGTGCTCCTTGTTGGTGTCGACGATCCACACCGCGGACGGGGTGCGGCCCATCTCGCGGATGCCGCCGAGGGTCTTGTCGAGCTTGTCGCGCTCCCGCTTCATCTGCAGGAGCTCCTTCTTGGTGCGACCGGAGCCGGCCACGTCCTCGAAGTCGATCTCGTCGAGCTCCTTGAGGCGGTTGATCCGCTGGTGCACGGTCTGGAAGTTGGTGAGCATGCCGCCCAGCCAGCGCTGGTTGACGTAGGGCATGCCGACGCGGGTCGCCTGCTCGGCGATCGCCTCCTGGGCCTGCTTCTTGGTGCCGACGAACATGATCGTCCCGCCCTTGGCCACGGTCTCCTTGATGAAGGCGTAGCTGCGGTCGATGTAGGCCAGCGACTGCTGCAGGTCGATGATGTAGATGCCGTTGCGGTCCGTGAGGATGAATCGCTTCATCTTCGGGTTCCAGCGACGGGTCTGGTGTCCGAAGTGGACGCCGCTCTCGAGGAGCTGGCGCATGGTCACGACAGCCATGATGGTTCTCCTGTGTGGTTTTCAGTTGGTCCTGTCGACCGCGCGCGACCCGACCGCCTGCGGCGGACTGAGGATCGACGCCCACGGGTGATCGGGACCGGAGTGGTTCCGTCGTGGTCTGCGGACGAGCGAATTCCGGTCCAGGACGGACCGGTGTCCCCAGCCTACGCCGGACGGCGCCCCGCCCGCCAATCGCGACCGGAGGCGGCCGCGCGGCGGCGTGCCCCCACGGCACGCCGCCGGGCGGCGCTCACTTGCGCGCCTGGAACTCCACCTCGGCGATGGCCGTGCGGCTGGCCGGCCCGGTGCCCTGGTAGGCCCGGCGGATCTCGAAGGTGATCTCGACGACGTCGCTGACGCCGATCCCGAACCTCGCGGGTCCGATCCTGTCCTCCAGCTCGAGCTCCTCGACCTCGACCGTCCCGTCGCTGCGCCTGACCACGGCGTTCAGCTCGGCCGGGCGGCCCTGGGTCAGGAACAGCTCCTCGTCCTCGGCGGAGATGCCCGGTGTGACCAGGACGTAGACGAGCCGGACCGGCGTCTCGAACCGCATGGTGAGCTTCTCGCCGCGGCCGTCCCCGGCCTTCGCCGGCGCCCAGTACTCGTTGGAGACGCCGTCGCGGGCCTCCTCGGGGCCGTGGCCGCGCTGGCTGCTGGTCGCCTCGATCGCGGTCGGGTTGATCTCCTCGGTCCCGGCGATCCGGTCGCGGACGGTGTCGTAGCCGTCGATGGCGTAGCTGCGCAAGGCGTAGCCGCCGATGCCGACCACGCCCAGGATCGCGAGCAGCGCGAGCAGCCTGGTGGGCACGCGCGGCCGGAAGCCACCGGTCCTGGCCCGCTTCGGACGGGTGCCGGCCTCCTTGACCGTGCGCTTGGCGCGCCAGCGACGCCACCAGCCGAGCCTGGCCACCTCGGCCTCGGCGAGGGTCGTGCCACAGCGGCGGCAGAACTTGCGGGTGGGCTTGTTGCCGATGCCGCACTGGCCGCAGACCAGGTCGCCGTGCTGGATCGGGT
>NZ_SSXI01000065.1 GCF_004803405.1 Nocardioides sp.
CACCCGCGTCCGGCGGCACCACCGCCTCGCCCGCCGACTCCCGCCCGGCGCCGGCGACGGCGGCCAGGATCAGCACGATGCCGACGACGCCCAGGACGCCGATCCGCTCGTCCAGCAGGACGGCGGCCGCAACTGCGGCGGTGACGGGCTCCAGCAGGCTGGCGACGACGGCCGCCGTGCTGGACGTGGTGCGCAGGCCGGCGTAGAGCAGCCCGTAGGCCAGCGCCATCGTGAAGACACCGAGGTACACCAGCGATCCCAGCGCGACCGGGTCCGTGGTCGTGAGCGGCCCACCGGCGATGAGTGCCGCCGGGACCAGCACGATCGCACCGGCCGTCGTGGCGACGGTGGTGAGCGGGAGCGGGTCGAACCGCTGGGAGACCGGCCGGCTCAGTGCGGTGGTCGCGGCATACGTCGCCCCGGACCCGATCGCGAGCAGCACGCCCAGCGCCGGCCGCGGCCCGGTCTCGTGCGCGCCGGCCGCGCCGCTGACCGCCACCAGCCCGATCAGGGCGGCGAGGATCACGACCACTCGTCGTACGCCGGGGTGGCGGCGGTGGCGCAGCGCCTCGGCCGCCGTCAGCAGCACGGGGGCCAGCCCGAGGCTCACCACGGTGGCCACGGTGACGCCCACCTCCACGACCGAGCCGAAGTACAGGGCCTGATAGGTGGCCGTGCCGAGGCCGACCGTGCAGGCGGTGCCGGGAGACCGGCGAAGCAGGGTGACCAGCTCGCGACCGCGGCGCAGCACGGCGATGGCGGCGAGCAGGACGACGGCGGCGACCAGCATCCGCCAGGCGCTGATCGCGACGAACGACAGGTCTGCGTGGTCGCGGACCACCTCGAGGGTCAGGCCACCGGTCCCCCAGAGCACACCGGCGAGGCAGATCTGGATCAATCCGAGCGGCAGAGCGCGGGCGGTCACGTCGCTCAGGTTAGGAGAGTCGCGACCGATGAGGCACCCGGATAAACGGCGGCACGCCGCCTGGGGGGCGGCGTGCCCCGCCGACGTCGCCCGCCGGCGAGAGTGCGTCGACCTCAGCCGAGCGCCTTCTCGATGTCGACGACCAGCTTCTCCGGCTTCGTCGCTGGTGCGAACCGGTCGATCACCGCGCCGTCCCGGCCGACCAGGAACTTCGTGAAGTTCCACTTGATCTTGCCGCCGAGCAGGCCGCCCTGCTCACCGCGCAGCCACTGCCAGAGCGGGTGCGCGTCGTCGCCGTTGACGTCGACCTTGGCGAACATCGGGAACGTGACGCCGTAGTTCCTCTGGCAGAACGCGGCGATCTCGTCCTCGCCGTCGGGCTCCTGGTGCGCGAACTGGTCGCACGGGAACCCCAGGACGGCGAAGCCCTGGTCGCCGTACTTCTCGTGAAGCTCCTGCAGACCCTGGTACTGCGGCGTGAAGCCGCACTTGGAGGCCGTGTTGACGACGAGGACCACCTGACCGTCGTACGACGCCAGGTCGACCTCCTGCCCGTCGATGGCCTTTGCGGAGAAGTCGTGAAGGCTGGTCATGCACGCAGTGTGGCAGGCGCGGGGGGTGGTACCCGAGACACGATGTCAGCGCCGGCGCAGTGAGCGGCCCTGCAGCACCGCGAACACTCCCACCACGACGGCCTGGGCGAGCACCCAGCCGCGGCCCGGCCCGTCCAGGCCGAGGGCTCCGGTGGCTGCGACCTCCAGCGACCCGATCACCCAGAGCACGTTGGCGACCACGATCGCCCAACCGGCGGCCGCCGGCATGGTGCTGCGGGCGTAGACGGCCACCCCGAGCGCGAACGCGACCAGGAACCCACCCGCCCAGCGGTAGGTGTCGGCGCTGCCACCGAGGAGGTCGGCGAGCTGCGTGCCGACGAGCAGGTAGGCGGCGGCGTTCGCTCCGGCGACCGCGGCGTCGGCGGCGAACCAGACGCGGCCGGTCGAGGTCGTGGCAGGGGTGGCGGTCGTCGCGGTCATGGCGGTCCTCCTGGTGTCGGTCGCCCGGATGGCGACCCCGTGCCACGAGGCTCGCCCCGAAGGGCGGCGGCTGGCCATGACCTCGGAGGTCATGCGGAGGCTGCACCACAGCCGCCCGTCCGGGAGCAGGTCAGGCCCGCTGACCCTCGGGGCCGGACTCGGGGTCCGTGGTCGGGCCGGACGGGGCCAGCCCTGCGTAGGGCAGGCCCCAGCGGTCGCCGTACGCCGTCTCCTCCAGGGGTCGGCGGGCGCGCACCCGCTGGTCCCGTGTGGCGTCCCGCTCGGGGACCTCGGCAGGGTTGCCACGGACGCCGACCGCGATGCCCGCGACGACGATCGCGACCGACGGCACGCCCAGGTCGCGGGCTACGCCCTCACGGTCCATGCCGCCGAACTGGTGGGCGTGCAGACCCATCGCGCGCGCCTGGAGCACCAGGTGCGCCGACGCGAGGCCCAGGTCGTGGAGCGGATAGGTCGGGTCGCCCGGCTCCTCGCCCTCCTCTGCGGTGACCGCGATCGAGACGAAGACCGCGGATGCGCGCGGCACCCAGCGGGAGTTGCCGCGGCTCAGGTGCGGGACGAGCGCGCGGTGGGAGGCGCTGCCCCGGGTCGCCACGACGTAGCGCCACGGCTGCCGGTTGCCGTTGCTCGGCGCCCACTGCGCGGCCTCGAGCAGCCGGGTCACCTGCTCGTCGGTCAGCTCGTGCTCGGTGTCGAAGACGCTCGGACTCCAGCGGGAGCGAAGGGGCTCGGCGATGTCGACCGGGTTCACCATGGGTCCGAGTATCGCCCTGGGCGGGTCGGCCGGGAGACGGCGGACGCCGCGCGATCGAGCGGGAGGTCCCGAAGCCCTCAGGCGGCATCCCCGGCGATGTTGACCATCCACGCGATGCCGAACCGGTCGGTGCACTGGCCGAACTCGTCGCCCCACATCTGCGTCTCCAATGGCATCGTCACCGAGCCGTCAGCGGAGAGCCGCTCCCAGTACGCGCGCAGCTCGTCCCCCTCGTCGCCGGACAGGCTGATCGTGATCTGGGAGCCCTGCGGGAACTCCATGCCGGGCGGGCAGTCCGAGGCCATCAGCGTGAACCCGGCGGGCGTCTCGAGCATCGCGTGCATGACCAGCTGCGCCTCGGGCGCCGACGGATCGCCGTACTCACCGAAGGTGTTGACGTGCAGGTCGCCGCCGAAGACGTCGCGGTAGAACTCCATCGCCTCTCGGGCGGTGTCCTTGAAGGTGATGTAGGGGTTGAGGCGCGAGGCCATGGGGACTCCTTCGGGCCGCGGGCGGATGGCTCCCAACCTAGGTCCCGGTGCTGGTCCCGGCCAGCCCGATCGCGCACGGCGGTGCCGGGGCATCGGTCCGGTGACGGTCGACGTCACCGTAGGGTGCTCCGCGTGGAGTGTGCCGAGACCAGGCAGGGCAGGCGGATCTATGTCGACCCGGCGGATCCCCGTGGGGCCCAGCTCATCGCCGCCGGCGGCGACCTGAACCCCCGCTCGCTGATGCTGTGGAACCTCGCCCTCGGACTGCAGCCATGGACGCTCGTCCTGGACATCGGAGTGAACTACGGCGAGATGCTCGTCGGCGCCGACCTCCCCACCGACGCCCGGGTGATCGGGTTCGAGCCCAACACCGCCCTGCACCCGTTCCTGGTGCGCACGCTCGACGAGGCGGGCGTCGAGATCGAGCTGCGGTCCGAGGCCCTGTCGGACGCCCCGGGCACAGCGCGGTTCGCCGTCGACGCAACCTGGTCCGGCACGTCCTCGCTGCTGGACGACCGTCACGACGACGGGGAACGGTGGCGGTTCACCGAGGTCACCAAGACGACGCTCGACGATGTGATCGGCGCCGGCAACGACTTCTGCGCGAAGGTCGACGTCGAGGGCTTCGAGCGGGAGGTCGTCGTCGGAGGCCGCCGTGCCCTTGCGTCGACCGCACACTGGGCGTTGATGCTCGAGGTTGCGCACATCTCCCGCGCCTACCTCGCCCAGCTCGCCGAGGAGCACCCCGTGTTCCTGATGGACCCACGGACCGAACGGCTGATCCGCCTTCCGGGCGGGAACGCGCAGCTGGCCGGCCAGCTGCTCGCCTCGACATGGCTTCACACCCACGATTGCCTGGTCGTCAGCAGCGATATCGCCCGCGAACTGGAGAACCCCGCATGAGCATCCCGCGCCGCGCCGTCTACACCGCGCTCACCGGCAACTACGAGCTGCTGCCCGAGCAGCCGGTCGCGAAGGCCAGCGACGTCGCCTTCATCTGCTTCACCGACGACCCCGAGCTGCGCAGCGACTCGTGGGACGTCCGCGTCGTCCCGACGCTGCTCGACCTTGACCCGGTGCGCAGCGCCAGGGCGCTGAAGATCGGCGGCCACCCCGACCTGGCCGAGTACGACGAGACACTGTGGATCGACGCCCGCGTCCTTCTCAAGGAGGACCCGGCCGTCATCCTGGACACCTGGCTCGACGGCACCGACCTGGCGCTCCCGCGACACTCGTATCGCAAGGACGTCGTGACCGAGTTCGAGGAGGTCCTCCTCGCGGGCATGGACGACTCGAGTCGTCTCTACGAGCAGCTCACCCACTACTCGGCCGCTGCTCCCGAGCTGCTGGAGCGCCCGGTGCCGTGGACCGGGATGATCGCGCGCCGGCACACCCAGGCCGTCGACCGGGCCATGCAGGAGTGGCTCGTGCATGTGCTGCGCTACTCCCGGCGCGACCAGCTCTCGTTCGTCCACGCCGTCTCCCGCGCGGGTGTCGGGCCGCGACTGCTCGAGCTCGACACCTGGGGTTCCGCGCTGCACGACTGGCTGCCCGGCGCGGGCCGCAGCAGCCGGCCGCCGATCTTCCGGGTCTCCGACTCGCTGCGCGCGCCGACAGCCCGGCTCGGTGAGCTGCAGCGACAGCTCGAGGTCACCACGACCGAGCTGTCGGCGGCGCTCTCCCATCGCGAGAATGTCATCGAGCGGCTGGAGGGCCGGGTCGCGCAGCTGGAGCGGGCGCTCGCGAAGGCCCGGGGACGTGCGCGTCGACTGCGCCGAAAGCTCGACGCCCAGGACACTCCGAGCCTGCCCAAGCGGGTCCGGCGTCGCCTGGGTCGCGCCCTCCGCTCCTAGGCCCTTCGGTCCGGGCACACGCGAGGTGGCTGCCGCCGGGATGCCCGCAGCGCAGGAAGCTGCCCACGCCGACGGGCTGAGCGCGAGAGCCTCGACCGACGACCGACTAGCGCCGCGAGTCCTCCTCGGCGGCCAGAACCTTGCCGAGGGCACGGGTGAGCACGTCGACCTCCTTGTCGGTGAGGTGGCTGCTGAAGTGCTCCTCGATCGCCGCGAGGTACGTCGGAGCAGCGGACCGGAGTCGCCGCCGACCCTCGGCGGTGATCGCGGCGTACGACGACCGCCTGTCGTCCAGGTTCGGCTGCCGCTCGACCAGTCCCGCCTTCTCCAGCTCGGTGACGACCCTGCTCACCTGCTCCCGGCTCACCACGGCCTGACCGCCCAGTTCGGACATGCGCAGCCGACGGTCGGGCGCGGCGTTCAGCACGAGAAGCACGTCGTACCAGGAGATGGGAAGACCCCTCTCGGCCAGGGCGCGGGCCAGCTTCGGGACCACTGCCGCATGCACCCGGAGCAGCGCTGCCCACGGTGCGACGCGGTCGAGCTCTTCGTCAGCCACGACACGATCCTACCAATATATGTGCGTGCACACACATATTGACAGGCCGCCGGCCTGCGGCCAATATGTGTGTGCACACGCACTTTAATGGAGGAATGACATGACCACTCTCATCGACCGGGCTGAGCTCCGGTCTCGTATCGCCGCCGGCGACGTCATCGTCGTCGACGCCCTGCCGGCGACGTACTACGACCGCGAGCACCTCCCCGGAGCGCTCAACCTGGTGGAGGCCGACGTCGATGCGCGGGCGGCAGACCTGCTGCCGGACAGGTCGGCGACCGTCGTGACCTACTGCTCCAACGCCGCCTGCGGCAACAGCCAGGCGGTGGCCAACCGGCTCCAGGCTCTCGGCTACACCGACGTCAGGAAGTACCGCGAGGGCATCCAGGACTGGGTCGAGGCCGAGCTGCCCACCGAGTCCACCCGCTGACCCGACCACGCACAGAGGCACGAACACGATGAGCAGCGGAGACCGCACGATCTCTCCGCGGCCACCACGGTGAATCGCGAGGACTTCGGGATCACCTGGGCGCACCCGGTTCATCCTCGGCGCGCATCGACCGGGTCACTACTGGCGGAGCAGGAACGGGACGTCGGTGTCGGCGCCGTCCGTCGAGCTTCTCGGTAATGCCGTCGTAGGCGGTGAACGCCATCGCGTCGGCGTCGACCAAAACCCAGGGACGAGATCGAGAGCGGGCCTCGGCCTCGCCTGACTGGGGCTCGGCTCACGCTGGCTCCGGCCGAGCAGGCATTCCGCCGCCCTCCCGGGTGAACTCGCGTACACTGGCAGAGCCGAGGAACCCGCAGACGTCGAGTTCACGTCGTCATTTCGCGGCGACAGACTCTCTCGCCCGGCCGTTCGGCCGGCGGAACCGGCACCTTTGGCTTCCCACCTCGTCTCGACCGACGTCGCGCCGACGGCTGCGGCCGACCACGCAGCGTCGCACCGTCCCGGCCTCATGGCCGTCATCCAGCGCGTCTCGCTCAGCCTGTTGATCGCGGTGGTCGCGCCCGCGGTGCTCTTCTACGGCTTCTTCGCGATCGCCGGCGTGTGGACCGCGATCGCCGCCGCGTTGGTGTGGTCGTACGGCGCGATCGCGTGGCGAGCGGTGACCGGGCGGCGTGCCTCGGGCCTGCTGATCCTCGCCGCAATTCTCCTGACGGGCCGGACCGCGCTCTCTGTCGTCGCCGACAGCCCGTGGCTGTACTTCCTCCAGCCGATCATCAGCG
The DNA here is from genome assembly GCF_004803405.1 of Nocardioides sp. Taxonomy (GTDB): domain Bacteria; phylum Actinomycetota; class Actinomycetes; order Propionibacteriales; family Nocardioidaceae; genus Nocardioides; species Nocardioides vastitatis. Next base: position 6,868 of record NZ_SSXI01000065.1, read on the forward strand.
ACGGCGTCGTCGCCGTGCTGTTCCTGCTCTCTCTTGCCAGCGCGCGACCCATGGTGGCGCGGCTCGCTGGTGACTTCTACCCGATGGACCACGAGCTGGCGGCCCGCCCGCGCGTCCGACGCCTCTTCCGGAACCTGACGATCATGTGGGCGGTGCTGGGGCTCGCGAAGGCGGCCGCGATGCTGTGGCTGCTGCAGTCACAGACGCTGGGGACGTTCGTGCTCGTCAAGAGCATCTCCATGCTGGCGGTCAACGTGCTTGCCGCGTTCGCGACGGTCGGGCTGGCTGCATTCGTCGCCCGCAAGGAGGGGCTGTTGGGCTCCCCGCGCTGGGTCCTTGCTGGGACGTGAGGACCGTCGGCTCGCGCCGCCGTCGAGCCATGGCACCGCACATCAGCGCTCCGGTCAACGACCTCCATCACCAAGCCAGCTCGGTTAGCCGGTTGCAAGAAGTACTTCGGATCTGGATAATCCAGTCTCCTGATATCGAGTCTCGACGCTGCCGACTCGTCCGCGCTGCTCGCCCTCCAACGGACCACCCACGCCACACTGCACCGCCTCGCCACCGAGCTCGTCGACCTGGACCTGACCTCCTCCGAGATCAACGCTCTGGCCAACCTCGCGGGCGTGGAGGGCCGCAGCGTGTCCGAGCTGGGTGCCGCCGCGGGTGTCCGACCGACGACGCTGACCGGGGTGCTCGACCGGCTCGAGCGCCGGGGCCACATCACCCGCGGCACCCGCACCGGCGATCGCCGTACCGTGCTCATCGAGCTCACCCCGTCTGGCCGCGCGGCCGCCGACACGATCCGCCAGGCCATCAGTGACCTGGAGCACCGCGGCCTCGCCGACGTCCCTCCCGCGGCCGTCGCCGGCTTCCACACCGTGCTGCAGGCACTGACGAGGGCGTGCCGATGACGACGCCCGACTGCAGTCCAGGCGCGGACAGGGCGACCGCCTTCAAGGAGCTGATGCAGGAGGCGATGACGGATGCTGATCGCTTCGACCACCGCCAGCACGTCAAGCTGACCTGGCTCGCCATCCGGCGGTACGGCACCCGTGCCGCGGTGGATCTGGTCAGTGAGGGCCTCCAACGCACCGCCCGCTATGTCGGCGTCCCCCAGAAGTACAACGCGACCGTCAGTCGCGCATGGGTCGAACTGGTGGGCCACCACGCGGACCATTCCGACGCCTCCGACTTCGACGCATTCGTCGACCGGCACGCCGCACTGCTCGACAAGCGGTTGCTCACGCGCTTCTACCGCCCCGCCACGCTGGCCAGTCAGGCCGCCAGAACCGGCTGGGTCCTGCCCGACCTCGCGCCGTTCCCGTGGCAACGCGCGAACGAGTGACGTGAGGTGCTGGTCACCCGGCCGGGGGCCGTGGCTTGAAGCGGCGCACCTCATGGGGCCAGCCACATGCCTCCGCGATCTTGGCCGCCCACATCTTGGCGGCCTCGTCATCGGCCACGTCCACCACCGCGAACCCACCCAGCCATTCCTTGGTCTCGACGTACGGCCCGTCGATGATCAACACCTCGCCACCGGTGGGGTCGGCGCTGTAGACGCGGCCGCCCTCCTCCTCCAACCCTCCGGCGAAGACGTACACGCCAGCAGCCTTCATCTCGTCCACGACCGCCCTGGCGAGCGGCCCGCGCCCACGGAACCACTCCTCGGGATGGTCGCCCACCCATTGCTGGTTGAAGTAGAGGAGGTACTCGGTCATGCCTGCTCCTTACTGCTCTGGCGGACCCGGTGGACCGCGTTCACCCATCCCACGAACGGCGACGGGCGGATTCGACAGATCGTGCCGGAAATGCAACGCCGATCTTCGCGCGCAGCGGAGCGCACTTGCACACATCGGCATAGGCGCGCGTTCGCGCCGTTGCCTGGAATCATCGGTGCCCGTCCAGGGATTCCCCTGACGCGCAGGCGCGCTGCTGCGCTTCGACCAACCGGAATTGGCGCGGGGTTCGAGCCTTCGAGACAGTAGTCGAAGCAAGCCAGCGGGTTCGCGTGTGTAGCGACACGACGACCGGGACCCCGCCACCCCGGCGACTGGATGTCTGATCCGGCTTGCTGCACGAGACTCGGCAGCCCGATCTCCGCTGGAGCCTCAGAGCGCACGCGCTGGCCGGTTGCTGATCGCGTAGGCGGCGAGGAGGGTGTTGCCACCGGCTCCCGATGTGGTCAGGCGGTCAGGGGCGGGTTGCGCGAAGATGCCGTTGACCGGACTACTCGCAGCGGCAGGGGCGCGCCCACCGTCGCGACATCGAGGTGGAACCGGACACGTCGCCCGGTGTGCCCGTCGTCCCCGGAGATGCCCGGGGCCGTGGCGTGCAGTACGGCTCGTCCGGTCAGGTGCAAGGTGTGGCCGGTGGTGAAGTCGACGAAGAGCAGAGCGGCGGCGGAATCGACGGCCAGGTTGCCGAGGCTGTTGAACATGTTATTGCCCGGGTAGTCGGGCCACCACAGGGTCTGATCGTCTTCCAGGCGCACGAAGCCGGGCGGTCCCCCGCGATGGCTGGCGTCGCTCCCCCGGGAGGGATGCGTGGTGCCGAGGAAGAAGGTGTCGGCTGCTCGCACCTGTTCGATGTCGCCCTCCGAGAGGCGGTTGCTCATTCGACCAACGTCCGGGTCGGCGGCGGAGTCGCGGGGTGCGGTGTCGGTCACCTGGAGCGCGCGCCGTTGGATGTACTGCGGGCAGTTGCTGTAGGCCTGTGCGACCTGGACGCTGAGCCCGCTGCGCCCGGCGGCGGTGAGGTGACCGTTGAGACGGAACCTCCGCCGTCTCGCGAACTCCGTCGTCACCATCCCGATCTCCTGCCCCGGGGGCAGCCCGTGCAGCGGGTCACGGGGCGATGGCGTGGCTGCGATGCGCAGGTGGCTGGGAGCGGTGACCTCCAGGAAGCCCTTCGGGCCGACCAGGGGCGAGGTCCACAGGACGCCACCGTTGTCGCGGGCGGTCAATACGAGGAAGGCCTGCTCGGCTAGGTACCCGACGACCCCTCCGGTGAGCTCAGGGGGTTCGAGCATCCGGGCCAGGTGCCGTGCTTCGGCGCGGACACCCGACCGATGCTGCACCGCGATCTCACCCTCGTGGAAGCTCGGTGGCGGCCCTCCGGTTGTTCGACGTTCCATTGATCCTCCCGACAGTCCGAGGTGAGCTGTGTGCCTGGCGGGCCAGGACGGCTCGGCGACCGATAGGCCGCCGAGCCCCTCGCCGCGGCCATTCGCTCAGGCGGCGCGGCTACGTGGGCTGACGACCGGCCAGTCGATCTCGACCTGCGCGAGCGTGTTGAAGTAATTCGTCAGGACGTTGAGCGCGATGTGGCCCACGACCTCGCCGATCTCGGCGTCGGTGACTCCTGCTGTGCGGGCGGCCGACAGGGTGGCGTCGTCGACGTCACCGGCGTTCTGCAGGATCGCGTTGGAGAGGGAGAGCAGGGCGGCGGTGTGCGGGTCGCTGGACTCAGCCGACCGGGCTCGCTCCAGCTCGTCGGCGCTGACCTTGGCGATGTTCGCGCCGATGTAGCTGTGCGCCGAGAGGCAATAGCCGCAGCCGTTGGCCTCTGCGGTCGCCATCGCGAGGCGCTCGCGTACCGCAGCCGGGATCACGCCGCCGCCGAGGGCCTCCGACAGGGCGAGGTAGCCCTTGAGCAGCGCCGGGCTGTTCGCCATCACCTTGGTCATGTTGGGCGTCACCCCGAGCGTCCTCTGCACCTGCTCCAGCAGGGCGGCCGCGGTGCCGGTCGCCGTCGGGGGCTCGATCTGGGCAATGCGCGACATGTCGTCTCCTTGATATCTAACGTTTAGAAGCGGCTGTTTCCGTTAGAGCATGGGGCACTGCGGCCCCGATGTCAAACGGCAAACGGGCATTCTTGCCGTTAGATCGACTACGATGTGCCCATGCCCGTCGATGCCCGGACCAGCGCGCCCCTGTTGGGCGAGCCCCTGGCCGTGGAGTTCATGAACACCATCTGGGCGGACCGGGACGGGATCCACGACGCTCTTGCCACGCCCTCCGAGATGCAGGGATGGCTCCAGGTCGGGCCGCAGCTCCCCGCGATCCCCGACGAGGACCTTCGCGACTGGATCGCCACCGCGCCACCACGTGAGGTCGAGGACACTGCCGCGCGGCTGCGGGAGCTGCGCAACGCCGTACGGCGGCTCGCCGCGGTCCAGACCGCCGACCCTCGAGAACGGGCAGCCTCGGCAACGAAGGACGTCGACCAAGCACTCGAGGTCGTCAACGCCGCCGCGGCGTCAGCGCCTCACTGGAGCCACATGACATGGCGCCGCAACAATGCACCCGATCGCGAGGTTCATACCCAGGCCGCACTCGGTAGCACCATCCCAGCGGTCATCGCGGAACAGGTGATCGACCTGCTCACCAGCGACGTCCGCGACGGCCTTCGAGCCTGCCTCGCCCCTGGCTGCGTCCTCTACTTCGTCAGACAGCATCCCCGGCGCGAGTGGTGCTCGACCGCCTGCGGGAACCGCGCGCGAGCCGCACGCCACTACGCGCGGCACCGCACGGATCCCGCGACCTAGCCTCCAGCACCTCGGCCCCGCGCCGATACCCGAGGTGCGTCAGCACCCACAACGTCTGATCACGCACGAACCACCGTCGTGAGCGTGAAACCGGGCGCGGGTCAGAGCGCCTCGGGACCGATGCGTTCGAACGCGACGAACAGCGCGAGCGCGAGCAGCACGAGGTTGACGGCGATCGCGGGGTATTCGTTGTCGCGCAGGTGGATCAGGGCGGCGCCGACCATGAGGACGGCAAGGCTGATCGCGGCTGCGGGCACAAGCCAGGTCTCGA
>NZ_SSXI01000147.1 GCF_004803405.1 Nocardioides sp.
GGGGTTGTGCCCGCGGTGGGTGCGGTCGTCGCGGTGATCGCCGTCGGCGCCGCGGTCGGGGCGCTCGGCCGGTCGCCGGCCCGGACCCAGGCCGAGGACTACGTGACCGCCGGCCAGGAGGCGATCGAGGCAACCTCGGACGTGGGACCGACCAGGCCGTCGGGCGGGTCACCTCACCCGACGGACCAGGACTCGCCCGGACGGCAGTCCGGCCAGCGCGAGATCGTCGACCCGCGCGCACCCCTGGGCGAGCAGACCACGGTGATCGGCGACTCGGTCACCCTGGCGAGCGGCGCGGGTCTGCTCGACGTGCTGCCGGGCATCGACATCCGGGCCGAGGTCGGGGCGCAGATGTGGGACGCGCCCGACCTGGTCCGGCGGTTGCGCGAGGCGGGTGACCTGCGCCCGGTCGTCGTGATCGCCCTCGGCACCAACGGCGACTTCCACAGCGACGTCATCGACGAGATCCTCGACGCGGCCGGGAGCGGGCACGCGTTCGTCTTCGTCACCGCCCACGCCGACCGGGACTGGGTCCCGTCGGTGAATGCCAAGCTGCGCGACCTGCGCGACCTGCGCGACCTGCGGGACCTGCCCGGTGGCCGGCCGCCGGTCGCGGTGGCCGACTGGGACGCGGCAGCCGCCGACGTGACGGACTTCGCGGACGACGGCATCCATCCCGGTCCGCAGGGTGCCGCGGTCTTCGCCGGCCTGGTCGAGGACGCCGTCGGCTCCCTCGCCGGCCGATAGCGCCGCGCCCGCGGATACGATCCGGCCATGCGACCGCTCAGGGCAGGCCTCGTGCTCGCCCTCGTGCTGACCGGTGCGGCCGGTGGCTACTTCCTGGCGGAGCACGACGACGAGAAGAGGTCGTCGTTCTCCGACCCGGAGCCGGTCGCCGCCGTGTCGCCGAGCTATCCCGTCAACCCGGTGGTCGTGCTGCCCGACCCGGACAAGCCGGCGCTGCGGGCCGGTCTCCGGTTGCACCGGGTGCGGGTCGGCACGGCGCCGTTCCACCTCGGCCTGCCGGTGCCGCGCGGCTGGGAGCGAAGCGTCCCGGCCGCGGGCGAGTGGCGGTGGTACCCGCCGCCCGGCCTCGTCCTCAACACCTACTTCCTCCGCGTCCGGCTGATCGGGAACCAGTACCAGCCGGTCGAGCAGGCGATCACGTCCCGGCTGGACGCCCTCCGGACCGCCGACGACGTCGAGGATTTCCGAGTCCTGTCTCTCACGGCCGACGGGTTCGTCGCCGAGTACGTCAGCGCCGGCTACCGCCGGGTGACGATGGAGAAGTACGTCGTGCGGAACGGCGCCGACGCCGCGTATGCCTGGATCGCTTTGGTGGGTAGGCGTCAGGACCGCCCGGGCATGACCGACCTCTTCGACCGGGTCGTCGCGGGGGCCCGTCCCTAGATCGGTCGGGGCTGCGTCGTACTAACGGAAGCCGTGGGCCTGGACGCTGTCGAGGACCCGGTTGGCGGTGGCCGTGTCGCGGCTGCGGACCTGCACCCACAGCAGCCGGTTGTCGGCGACCTGCACCACCCGCTCGACGGTGACGCCGCCGGGGCAGTCGGGATAGAGCACGGTGACGGCGGCGCCGTCGTCGGTGCTGTCGGTGACCGGGTCGCGCGGAGTGCCGCACTCGGGATGCTGAGGCACCTGCTCCGGCAATGAGGCGCCGCCCAGGATGCCGAGGAAGGCTCCTTCGCCCGCGGAGTCCGACGTCCAGCTCGCGGAGGTGCCGACCGACAGAGCCGGGTAGTCACGGTCCTCCGTGAGCGGGCGCCAGCCATCCCCGGTGGCGGCCCGGTCCCAGTCCGGGGGCACGCTCACGCTGAGCGACCCGCTCTGGTCGGAGACCTCCGCCCACGAGTCGTCGGCCGGAGCCACCCGGGCGACGACGTAGCCGGCGCCGACACCGGCGCCGACGGCCACCAGACCGGTGAGCGCGGCGAGCAGCATTCGGCGACCCGGGCGCCGCTGGACCGGTGCGGACGCGGGCTCGGCGCCCGGCCGGAGGACCGGCTGCTCGTCGTCGGGGAAAAGGCTCGGCCGCGCGCCGGGCTGGGTGAGGTCCGGGTCCAGGGGCAGCCAGGGTTCCTGAGGGACCTCGGCAGCAACGTCGCCGAGAGCGTCGGCCAGCGCTTCGACGTACGCCGTCACGTCGGGGTAGCGCTCCTCGCGGTCCACGGCCAGTCCCCGGGACACGACAGCGTCGACGGCCGCGGGGAACGTGCGCTCGTCCGTCGACAGTGGGGGCAGTGGTCCCGGGGTCGAGGCGGCGACCAGGGAGGCGTGGGCGTACGGCGGACGCCCGGTCAGCAGCAGGTACGTGAGCGCGGCGAGGGAGTACTGGTCGGCGCGGGCGTCGAGCGGCTCGCCCAGCGCCTGCTCCGGTGCGACGTACGACGGCGTACCGGCGATGAGCGTCAGCCGCGACGAGACGTCCATCGCCTTCCCGAGCCCGAGGTCGGCCACCATCGCACGGACCCGGCCGTCGACGGTGCGGAAGAGCACGTTCGCCGGCTTCACGTCGCGGTGCAGGACGGCGCGGTCGTGAAGGGTCTGCAGGCCGAGACCGACCTGCCGCACGACCTCGAGGGCCTGCGCCGCCGACATGGCGTCCAGCTCCAGCCGGTCGGCGAGGGTGCCCTGGTCGGCGTAGGTCATCACCAGGTAGGGACGGCCGTCGTCGAGCTCACCGGCGTCGTACACGGTGACGACGTGGGGCGACTCGACCTTGCGCAGCAGCCGGCCCTCGGCGAGGAAGCGACGACGCACGTGGTCGTCTCCGCTCCAGTTCTCGGCCAGCACCTTCACCGCGACGGGTGACTCGAGCTGGTCATCGAAGGCCAGCCACACCGTGGCGAACGCGCCGGACCCGATGCGACGCCGGACGGCGTAGCGACCCAAGAGACCCGGTTCGGACACCGCAGCATTATCGCTGCTCGGCACCACGCATCGCCGTCCGCCCGGCGCGGCGCCCGCCTATGCTGTCGGCGGCCGCACCGCACCACCAGAAGGAGCTGTCCCATCGCGAGCGACGCACTCTCCCCGGACGACGTCGACGAGCTTGCCCGGCGCGCCCAGGCGGGCGACAGCGACGCGCTGGAGGCCCTGCTGAGCGCGGTCCGCCCACGCACGCTGAACGTGTGCCGGGGCGTGCTGCCCCACCTCGCCGATGCCGAGGACGCCTGCCAGGAGGCGCTCATCAGCGTCGCCGCCAAGATCGGGACCTGGAACGGTCGCGGCCGGTTCACCAGCTGGCTGCACGTCGTGGCGGTCAACGCCGCGCGGTCGACGTACCGACGCCTGAAGAGGCAGGCGATCCCTGTCGACGTCGCTCCTGCCGAGCGGCCCGACCCGCGCACGACCAGCGTCATCGCCGGCACTCGCCTCGACCTGCTCGAGGCGATGGAGACGCTCGAGCGCGAGCACCCGCAGCTGGTCGAGCCGTTGCTCCTGCGCGACGTCTACGGCCTGCCGTACGACGAGATCGCCGGGCTGGTCGGCGTCCCGCTCGGCACCGTCAAGGCGCAGATCCACCACGGCCGCCGCCTGGCCCGGCCGATGCTCCGCGCCACGGAGTGACCTGGTCAGCCACTCATGCGATAAGGGGGCCGCGAGGCGGCGTCCGGCAACGGCATCAGCTCAAAGCGATGAGCACGGTGCCCAGTGACCCGCCGTCCGCGGGTGCCGGTGGCGAGGCACTGACCCCGCTGCTCTGCATGCGCTTGTGTACACCCTCCGCGGAACCCAGTTGAACGGACGCCCCGGCAGGCGCCGATCCCCGCAGAAGGGAGATATTGGGCCAAAGCCTGGCGCTCACGGGCGACGTGCCAACGCATGAGCGCCGAGAGTCGGCGGGCACTGGTACCCGACGATCCAGATCTGGCCACCCGATGAGCGCGGCCATGTCCGCTCACACAAACGAGCAGTGGCTGCTGGCCAGCGGTCTGGTTGAGCGAGAGGGCCCGCTATTCCTGGATCTACTACCCGGCTGCGATCGAAGCGCGCGCCAAGCCTGTTGAGTGAGGGGGCGTTGTGACGAGTCCCCAGGAGATCACTCGATCGGGATGGATCCGGATCAACGGTTGGGGCTCGGACACTGCGTGGGCGCGACCGCGGACCTCGACTCCGCGCGGTCGCCATGGGTCAGTGCTGGCTAGGTCGTCGATCACGATGGCAGCCTGACCGGTCAGGGACACGTCGCGGTACTTCTTGGTGTTGGCGAACCCTCGTCCGGTGACGTCGAGGGTGTCCTGCTCGGCGTTGTAGAACCACATGCCGACCGGGGTGACGTGCGGTGTTCCGTTGCCGCCCACGGTCGCTACCCGCGCCAGCCGACGCTCGGCCAGGTAGGCGAGCTCGGCGATGGTGAAGGCGCCCATTTCCCGGTCTTCGCCGACCCGCACGCTGGCCTCGACGTCAGGGGTCGCTTGCACCTCAGGCATGGTGGAACACCTTGACGACCGATCGGTCGTGCTGGCGTACGGCGGCTCGGTGTACCGCGGTGAGCCAGACGAGGCCCGCGACCACGTGCATGCTGGCCAGGGTGAGCGATGTGCCTGTCGAGGCTTGAACCGTGAACGGCATCGGGATCGTCAGCACGCCCAGCGCGAGGCCGAGCCAGCCAACGGCGCGCCACGCGCGGACTCCGTGCCGGGCGGCGAGCCAGAGGGTTAGCCCGCCGAGGATCGCCGGGACGGCTGACATCAGTAGGACCGAGCCGACGCCGACCTCGGTCGCCGTCGAACCTGCCGTCTGCGCGACCCGCATGTCGGCACCGGCCAGGTGTCCGACTGCTAGGACCACGAGGTTGGTGGCTGCGATCACCGCTGCTGCCGCGAGGGTGGTGCGCCACGGGGCCAGAGCATTCTCCATGGTGATACATCTCCTCAATAGTTCAGGTGGATAAGTAATCATCAGGATGCGCTCAATCCTTATGATTGTCAACTGTCCATGCCCGCGAATACCATGACTCTCGTGACCCACGCGCCGTCCCTTGCCGAAGCCCACGGCCTGAGCGCTCGGCTGTTCCGGGTGATCGACCGGATGCGCTCGGACTTCGCCGAGATCGCGGGCGAGTTCGGACTCACGCCGTTGCAGGCCCGCTCGATCTTGCAGCTGGAAGAGCCGCAGCCGATGCGCGCACTCGCCGAATACCTGTCCTGCGAGCCTTCGAACGTCACCGGCCTCGCCGACCGACTCGAGGTCTCCGGACTGGTGGAACGGGTGGCCGGCGCAGACCGGCGAGTGAAGCTCCTGCAGCTCACCGCAGAAGGCAGGCGGCTGCGGAACCAGCTGGCCGAACGCGTGGCAGCCGGGTCGACGGTGACAGCCAAGCTCAGTGCCGCCGAACGACGCACTCTCTCGCAACTCCTTGACACGATGCTGGACTGAGTCTGAGCGCGGGGTTGATGCCCGAGGGCTATGCGTCCTGGGCGTAGCCCCCGCAGGGTGCCGTCCGCGATCAGAACGCAGTTGGCAGTACGCCGACATCGGGCCTCGGCTCGAGCGCCACGGACTTCGTCCCGTCGCCCGATCGTCCAACGGGAATGTTCAGATCAGTCAACTATCGGTTGACGGGCATCGGCGGCGGTAGGACGCGTGTCGTAGCCGCGCGAATCGCGGCTACGAGCGGACGCGCGGGCTGAGCGGAAGCCGTCCTTGACTCGCGCACAGGCGAGGAGTCAGGCGCCGTTGCGCAGGCCTGCCGGCACCTCGGTGGAGAAGGTGATCTCGTCGAAGGTGCTGGTGCACTCGCAGGTGTCCGGGGCCTGAGCGAGGATCCCCGCGTGCATCGGGTCGTCGCCTCGCCCCAGCCGGAAGAGGCGGACGAAATGCCAGGTGGAGCCGTCGAGCGAGTAGTGGAAGGCGTAGGCGTTTCCGGTTCGCAGCACGCGCAGGTACACAGAGCCGCCGTCGATGACGAGGGCGTTGGCGTCATCGGAGATGTCACGGGTGACAACCGAGACGACCATCCCCTCGCGCTGGGGGGAGTGCTCGAAGCAGAGCTTGGCCCACTGCTCCGGGCTCTGCCACAAGCACAGCACGCCTGCGTCGAAGTTTCCGGCGAAGTCCACGCTGACCCGGGCGGAGAGAGCGAAGTCGCCTTCAGGCACGAAGAGCAGCGCCGCGGCGTTCGCCGTGCGCTGGCCGGTCAGGGGGTCGTTGGACCAGTCGGTGCCGGCGCGGGCGGTGATGGACAGGCGCTGCGCATCGACGTCGAAGTCAAACGCCGCCGGCTCCCCGTGCCAGGCGAGTTCGGGCAGGCCGGTGATCGACATCGACGCCAAGGTCATGCATCGCTCCTCGAGGCTCTTCGGGTGGATCGACCCGGGATCACCCTAGGCGCGTCGCCCTGGACTCTGGCAAGCGATCCCAGACCATGCCCGCCGACACGCCCCCACGGCACCGACCTGCCGACGATCTCGATCGGCGCGCGTGTCGGTGATGCCGAGCCGCGGCCCCTGGGCTGGCGGCCGCCAGGTCCGATCTAGCGCCCCCCTAGTGACAGCACCATGACGAGGAGGCATCGATGACTACCCAGACGACGACACAGACGACCGTGGACCCGGCTCAGGTGGAGGAGCTGATGGGCAGGCTGCTGAACGACCTGGCAGCCACCGCCGGGTTGCAGATGACCCACATCGGCATCAAGACCGGTCTTTGGAAGGCGATGGCAGGCGGCGGATGGCTCACCCCTGCCGAGGTCGCGACGCGATCGGGCGTCGCGCAGCCCTACGCTCGGGAGTGGCTCAAGCACCAGACCGCGTCGGGGTACGTCGACCACGACCCGCAGAGCGAGAGGTTCGCGCTGCCACCAGCGGCCGCGGCCGTCCTGGCCGACGATGTCCAGTCCGGGATCGTCGGCGGCTTCGCCAGCATGCTGTCCGCGATGGCTACCGACAATGCCATGGTCGAGGAGGCGTTCCGCTCCGGCGGCGGAGTCGGCTGGCACCAGCGGTCGGCCCAGCACTGGCAGGGCATGGACCTCGCCACCCGCGCAGAGGTGGTCCCGGCCCTGGCGTCGCAGTGGATCCCCGCCCTGGACGGAGTCGCGGACAAGCTGCGCGCCGGTGCGTCGGTGGCCGACATCGGCTGCGGGTACGGCGCAGCGCTGATCGGCATCGGCCAGGCCTACCCGAGCTCGCGGTGCATCGGGTTCGACTACCACGACGCCTCGATCGCGCAGGCTCGGAAGGCCGCTGCGACCGCAGGCGTGGCCGATCATGTGATGTTCGAGGTCGCCGACGCCGTCGCCTACCCGGGCGCGCGGTACGACCTCGTGTTGTTCGTCGACACGTTCCACGACCTCGGCGACCCGCTAGCGGCACTGCGCCACACCCGCCAGGCGCTCGCCGACGATGGCACGGTGCTGCTGGTGGAGTTCGCCGCTGCCGACCGGCTGGAGGACAACTTGAACCCGATGGGCAGGTTGCTGTACGCGTCGTCCGCACTGGTCTGCACCGCGAACGCGCTCTCGCAGGGGGCGACGGATCCGCTCGGCACCGCGCCCGGTCCTGCCCGGCTGACGGAGCTCGCGCGGGAGGCCGGGTTCACCCGCATCAGCCGAGTCGACGTCGAGGCACCCTTCAACCTGCTCCTGGAACTGCGCCCCTGACCCTCGTCGTCGCCTGCGCGGGCGAACCTCCGCGGCACGCCCTCAGAAGGGGGACAATCACGTGGTGGCAGCCAGAGCGGATCCTCAGCGGCTGGTCGGGCGGGAGCCGGCGCTGGCCTCGCTGCGTTCCGCGACCGACACCGCGGCGCGCGGAACGGGCCGCCTGCTGCTCGTCACGGGCGAACCCGGCATCGGCAAGACGACGCTGTTGACCGAGGTCGCCGCCGAAGCGACGGCCAACGGCGCCGTCGTACTTCCTGCCCAGTGCTGGGAGGGTGACGGCGCCCCGGCCTATTGGGCCTGGGTCCAGGTGGTGCGCGCGGGGATCGCGGCCGGCGGCGACCCGGGCCGTGCGCGCATCCTCTTGCCGGGCGAAACGGTCCCGGTGTCCATCGCTGGCGCGCCGGCCGCCGCGCGATTCGAGCTGTTCGACGCGGTGGTCTCCTTCCTGACCGGCCTCGCCGAGCGGAGTCCGGTTGTGGTCGTGATCGACGACCTGCAGTGGGCGGACACCGGTTCGCTCCGGCTGCTGGAGTTCGCCACCCGGCACCTCGCCGGCCGTCCGGTGCTCCTACTCGGCGCCTATCGGGACGAGGAGGCCGGCGAGCAGCTACGCAAGCTCGCCGGGACAAGCGAACGGGTGCCACTCTTCGGGCTGTCCAGGCCCGACGTCGCCGTACTCATGCGCGCGATGAGTCAGGTCGACCCGTCGTCCACGGTCATCGACGACGTCTGGCGGCGCACCGGTGGCAACCCGTTCCTGGTGCGGGAGTTGACGCGGCTGCTCGTCGCGCAGGGCGGCCACCGCGGCACGGAGCACGCGCCATCCGTGCTGCTCGACAGCGTCCGCGACATACTGGAGCGACGGCTGGCGCGGCTCTCTCAACCGTGTGCCGACCTGCTCACCATCGCCGCGGTCATCGGACCCCAGGTCCGACGGGAGCTACTGGCGCGGCTGATGGACGACCCGGGACCGCTCGAGGACCTGCTCCTCGAGGCCAGCACCGCCCGCGTCCTGGCTGAACCGGCCTCTGAGACCGGCCCCTGCCGGTTCTCCCACGACCTGTTCCGAGAGACCCTGATGGCGGGCCTGACGCCAGAGCACCGGACCAGGCTGCACCTGGCCGCCGGTCGGGCGTTACAAGCGCTGAGTGCCGAGGGCATCCCGGTGCATCCCGCGGAGCTGGCCGCCCACTTCTACGCCGCTGTCACCACCGCACCCGAGGACGCCATGCGCTCTGCGATGGCGGCCGGGGAGGACTCGCGATCGCGGCTCGCGTTCGAGGAGTCGTGCGAGCACTACCGGCGTGCACATGTCGCGCTCGACCGTACGACCGACCCGGACCCCGCGGTACGCCTCGAGCTGACTCTGCTGCTCGCCGATGCTGACGCGCGCGCGGGGCACTCCCCGGCGGATAGGGACGCCTACCGGCAGGCCGCTGCGCTGGCCCGGCGGCTGGGCGACGCGGAGCGCCTCGCGACGGCGGCACTCGGCCTGCATGCTCTGGGCTGGCGCCAGGATCACGCCGAGGCCATCGCTCTGCTCACCGAGTCGGTGGACCTCTTGCCGGACGCACCGACTGCGCTGCGGGCACGAGCGCTCGCAGCGCTGGCTCGCGATCTCTACCACGCGCGGGCCGAGCAGCAGGACTGGCAGCGAGCCCAGGTCCTGGCCGAGGACGCAGTGGCCACCGCAAGGAAGACCGGTGATGACGCCACCCTGGCGTTCTGCCTGCTCGCGCTGCACGACGCGAGCTGGCGCGCCGGGTCTGCCGGCACCCGGCTGCCGCTCGTCGATGAGATGCTCGCCGCCGCCGAGCGGGCGGGTGAGGGCGACTTGCTCGCGCAGGCCCGGCTGCTGCGCGCAACGGCTCTGATCGAGCTCGGCGACCCTCAGGGTCTGGTCGAGCTGGACGCCTACTGCCGCCACTGCGAGCGGTTGCGGCATTCCCGCGCGCGGTACGGCGCGGTCAGCCGCCGGTCCACCCTCGCGCTGCTGGCGGGCCGGCTGGCAGACGCCCAAGACCTCGCGGACCGAGCCCTGCGCTTTGGCCTGGACATCGGCGAGCAGGACGCCTACGGCGTTCACGAGACACTGAGCTGGGCGGTGCGGCGGGCCACCGGTGACTGGCACACGTTCACCGAGGTCGCGTCCAACCCGTGGCCGGATCTCCCCCTCGGGGAGGCCATCGCCCAGATCGCGGCCGGCGACGTCGACGCGGCCCGGGTGACACTTTCCCGGCTGCCGATCGACACCCTCAGCTACATGCACGACCTGGAGATGCTGGCGATCCTTGCAGAAGTGCTGGTCACCGCAGGAACCGACGAGCAGCGAGCCCGACTGTACGAACGGATGACGGACTACGTGGGCACGCACATCGTCGTCGGTGGTTGTGCGTCCTACTTCGGCGCGGTCGAGCTGTACCAGGGGCTGTTGGCCCAGTCGCTGGGAAGGTTCGAGGACGCCCGTGCGGACTTCGCCAAGGCGACCGACCGGCACCGCAAGCTCGGGGCGGTGGCGTGGGCGCAGCGCAGCAGCGACCTGGCCGCGGCGTGCCGAAGGCAGGAGACCACGCAGACCTGCGTGTTCCGCCGCGAGGGGGACACCTGGGCGATCTCGTACCACGGCGCCGAGGCCCACCTGCCGGACCTGAAAGGGCTCCACGATCTGGCGGTGCTGCTCGCGCAACCCGGAGAGTCCGTCCACGCGGTGCAGCTGCAGACCGGCCGGCCGCCCCGCGGCGGCGCCGACGAGATGCTCGACGAGCAGGCCAAGACCGCCTATCGCCGGCGACTGGCCGACCTGGAGACCGAGATCGACGAGGCAGAATCGGACAACGACACCTACCGCGCCGCGAACGCCCGCGCAGAACGCGATGCGCTCACCGCCCAGCTCTCAGCAGCCGTGGGACTCGGTGGCCGCGACCGCAGACTCGGCGACGAGCGCGAGCGCGCTCGCAAGGCCGTCACCGCTCGGATCCACGACGCGATCGGCCGGATCGACCGGGCCATCCCGGAACTCGGTGAACATCTGCGAGCGACCGTGCAGACGGGGACCTGGTGCAGCTACGCGCCCGAGCACCCGACCCGATGGCGGTGTGCATGAGAGGTCGCTGGGTGTCCGACCCGCGATGCCACCGCTCCTCCAGACCGGAGACCCTCGGTCACGCTGGGGGCAGACGGCTGAACCCGGCGAACGCCTCACGGATGGTGACGGCGTCGGCATGTCCTTGCGATGCACCGGCAACCGCCTCGGCAAGCTCGTCGGAGATGGTGCCGTAGACCTGGATCGTGCTCTCCGGCTCGAGGTAGTCGGCGTACGCCTCGTCGATGTGCTGCATGATCAGCTTCATGTGGGTTGCCATCGAGTCGGCGTCGGGGTGGACCTGGACGACGGTCACGAGGTCGGATCCCGGTGCGGTGTAGCCGAAGAAGGAGTGCAGCCGAGGCTCGTTGGGCTCGACGACATCGGTGCAGAACTCGGTGAAGTACTTCAGGAACTCCTCGCGCCGACCGGGCTTGACCCGATGGGTGCCGATGAAGATGAACGGTGCGGTCATGGCGTTGCCCCTCTGATCTGCGCCCTGCTGGTCTCGGGCGGTTGCCTACAGACTCCGTCCGCGAGCACCGTCCCGGCATCGGCATCAACTGCCGATCTCCCTGACGTCGCGATGGGTATTCCTGCCCAGGGCGTCGGCTGGCAGGATCGGCGTGGGTGAACCTGATGACCGAGGCGTTCGACGACCTGGCCGCGGCACGCCGGCACCACAGCGCGGCGCGGTGGGCTCAAGCCTGTGAGCGGTACGCCGCCGCCGATCGTGTCTCACCACTCTCGATCGAGGATCGGGAGAGCTGGGCGGAGGCCGCGCAGATCGGTGGACGGATCTCCGAGGCGGTGGACCAGCTGGCTCGCTGCTTCGAGGAGCGCCTTGCCACGGGAGCCATCCACGAGGCGACCCGCGCGGCGTACTGGCTGTGGAGCGCGCATGCCTTCGCGCGAGCGGAGTTCGCGGTCGGCGCCGGATGGGTGGAGCGTGCCCGCGAAGCGGCCGGGGGCGAGGAGTTCGGGTGGCTGCTCATCCCGCAGGCCTACCGGCACTTCGCGCGCAGCGACTGGCAGGCCGCCGAAGGGCTGCTGCACCGGGCGACGGAACTGGGGATCGGTCGGGGCGACGTCGATCTGGTCACGATCGCGACGACCATGCGCGGCCGTGCGACGCTGAAGCTCGGGTTCCTGGAGCGCGGTGTCGCGCTGCTCGACGAGGCGATGTCCCGGATCCTCGCCCGGTCGACGTCGGTGCGCGCGACGAGCGCGATGTACTGCGCCGCGATCGGGTCCTGTTACGAAGCGCACGACGTCGGGCGAGCGGCGGAGTGGTCGGTCGCTCTTGATGCCTGGCTGTCGACCGTGCCCTCGTTGACCGGCGTCTACTACGGCAACTGCCGGATCTACCGAGCGATGCTACTGCGCCTGCGAGGCGAGTGGAGACGCAGCGAGGAGGAGCTCGAGGACGCCTGCGCCGGCCTCGCCGCCGACGCGCAGCTCATCGTGGGACACGCGTGGTACGAGCTCGGCGAGATACGACGCCTGCAGGGGAAGGCCCACGCCACACACGCATACGAGCGGGCCGTCACGTCCGGGCATTCAGGGCAGCCCGGGCTGGCTCTGCTGCGCTGGCGGGAGGGAGATCTCGCCGCCGCGGAGTCAGGCATCCGGCGCGCGCTGGCCGAGCGAACCACGACCGATGAGCGACTGACCATCCTTCCCGCCGCGGCAGAGGTCGCCATCGCGTGCGGTGGCTTCGAGGTGGCGGAGAGCTGCGCCGGGGAGATCGAGAGCGCATTGGCCACGTATCCCACCCCAGCGCTGCGAGCCATCGCCGACTCCACCCGTGGCCGCTTGCTGCTCGCTCAGGGATCTGCGGAGGAGGCGCTTCCCCGACTGCGGGCCGCGTCGGAGGCGTGGCGGGAGCTCGGCGCGCCGTACGAGGCGGCCGTCGCCGGCCTCCACCTGGCGGAGGCGAGGCGGGCCGTCGGTGACGAGGAGGGGGCGGCCCTGGAGCTGCGCGCCTGCCGCGCGACCTTCGAGCACCTCGGTGCGCGTCCCGATGAGTGTGCCAGTCTGAAATGGCCCCAGTTGGAGCCGTAG
>NZ_SSXI01000317.1 GCF_004803405.1 Nocardioides sp.
CGATGGGCGGCCAGCCCCCGTACGCCGGGCAGCCGGCGCCGGGCGGCCCGACGTACCCCGGCCAGCAGATGGGTGGCGGGCAGGCGCCCGGTGACCCCTTCGCCGGGATCAGCGGCGACCTGATCGGTGGCCAGTTCAGCGAGAAGGCGGGCGTCGGCGCCGAGCTGCAGAACAAGCGGTTGCTGCGGGTGCGCATCAACGAGCCGTTCATGGCCAAGCAGGGCTCGATGGTCGCCTACCAGGGCAACGTCAACTTCGCCTACCAGGGCGGCGGCGCCGCGAAGTTCCTCAAGAAGGCGATCACCGGCGAGGGCCTCAACCTGATGCGGGTCGAGGGCCAGGGTGACGTGTTCCTCGCCGACCTCGCGCACGAGGTGCACATCCTGCACCTCAACAACAGCGGGATCTCGGCGAACGGCAAGAACGTGCTGGCGTTCTCGGCGGCCCTGGACTGGAACGTCGAGCGGGTCAAGGGCGGCAGCATCGCCGCCGGCGGCCTGTTCAACACCACCTTGCGCGGCACCGGCTGGGTGGCGATCACCACCGACGGAGACCCGGTCGTCCTCAACGCCGCCGAGGCGCCGACCTTCGCCGACGCGAACGCCCTCGTCGCCTGGTCGGTGCATCTGCAGACCACGATCAAGTCCAGCTTCACCGCTGGCGCGCTGATCGGGCGCGGCTCGGGAGAGGCGTTCCAGGTCTCCTTCCACGGCCCGGGCTTCGTGATCGTCCAGCCGTCCGAGGGCTTGCCTGCGCCGCCGGCTTCCTGACCGGCGCGGCTCGTCCTGCGCACGGTGGCCGGGCGGCGTGGGATCACGCCGCCCGGCCACCGTTGCTTCGCGCGCTCCTGGGTACCCTCCGGACTATGAACCAGGCCATCAACCACGCCAACGACAAGGTGCGGGCCCGCCTGGACACGCTGAGCGACCAGATCACCGAGACGCTCGCAGAGGTCAAGCCCAAGCTGCGCGGATGGCTCCACCTCGCGTCGACGCCGGTGGTGCTCGCCGCCGGCATCGTCCTGGTCGTGCTGTCCCCCACCGCGACCACGAGGATCGGGTCCTCGCTCTACGTCGGCTCGGCGCTGCTCCTGTTCGGCACCTCAGCGCTCTACCACCGCGGTACGTGGTCGCCGAAGATGTGGCGGATCCTCAACCGGTTCGACCACTCCAACATCTTCTTGTTCATCGCAGGCTCCTACACACCGTTCGCGCTGATCCTGCTGGACAACCCCGCGCGCACGATCATGCTGAGCGTCGCCTGGACCGGCGCCGTCCTCGGTATCGGCTTCAAGCTGTTCTGGCCCACGGCTCCCCGCTGGCTCTCGGCGCCGATCTACATCGCGCTCGGCTGGGCCGCGATCTTCTTCATTCCCGCGTTCTTCGAGGGCGCCACCGCGCTCGGGCTCGGGATCGGAATCGCGATCTTCGTGCTGATCGCGGTCGGCGGCGCGCTCTACACCCTCGGCGGCCTGGTCTACGGCTTCCAGTGGCCCGACCCGTCGCCGCGGTGGTTCGGGTTCCACGAGGTGTTCCACGGGTTCACCGTCGCCGCGTTCGCAGCGCACTACGTCGGTGTGTCGCTGGCGACCTACTCCCTGCGCTAGCCGTACTGACCTGGCCAGGCGCCCTGGCGCCGCAGGAGCACCAGCACCTCGGAGTGCGGCGTCTGCGGGAACATGTCCAGCACCTGCGCCCGCACCGGCGCGTACGACGCCAGGTCGGCCAGGTCACGCGCGAGCGTCTGCGGGTTGCAGCTGGAGTACAGCACGTGGGGCGGGCCGGACTCCTCGATCCGGCGGGACAGCTCCGGACCGAGGCCGCGGCGGGGCGGGTTGACCACCACGAGGTCCGCCTCGTCGATCAGCGCCGCGTGCTCGGGCGCGGTGGCGTCGCCGACCACGAACCGCAGCTCCCCCGGCAGCGCCGCCTCGTCGCGGGACCGCTCCGCGCTCGCGATCGCGTCGGCGCTGATCTCGATGCCCGTCACCGTGCGGCCGGCTGCGGCGAGGTGGAGCGCGAAGCCGCCGACACCGCAGTACAGGTCGACGACCCGCCGGGGCGCGAGATCGGCGACCCAGTCGCGCGCCTGCCGGTAGAGCGCCGCCGCGACCTCGGTGTTGGTCTGGAAGAAGCTGCGCGGGCGCAGGTGCAGGGTCAACCCGTTGACCTGCATGGGGAGCGTGTCGGCCTCGGTCAGCACGATCTCGCGGTCCCCTTCCAGGACCGCGCGGTGCTCGGGCTGGACGTTCAGCGTCACCACCCGCAGCGGTGGCAGCTCGGCCGTCAGCCAGGGCAGGTGCTTGCGGACCCGTGCTTCGGTCGCGGTCGACCGCACGACGAGCCGCACCATCAGCCGGCCACTCGGCGCCTCCGTGACCAACACGTGCTTGAGCTCGCCGCGCTGCGTGACCGGAGCGCTGCTGGTGACGTCGTAGGGCGTCAGGCCGGCCCGGGTCACCAGCGCGCCGAGGACCGGCAGCGCCGCCACGATGCCCGGCGTGTGCAGCGCACAGTCACGCAGGTCGATACCGCCGCCGACGGGGTCGAGGATGCCGAGCGTCGGGGTGTCGACGCTGCCGGCGACCACCATCTTGGCCTTGTTGCGGAACCCCTCCGGCCGGCTCACGACCGGCGGCAGCCACCGGAGTCCGGGTCGGTCGACCAGCTCCCTGGTCACTGCCTGCTTGCCGGCGAGCTGGTCGTCGTACGCGCGTCCCAGCCAGGCACAGGACCGGCATCGACCGGCGTCGAAGTGGCCGCAGTCGAGCACGTGGAGACCGGCCGTCCCGGGAGCGGGAGCGGACGGTCCGGGCATGGGTTCATCGTAGGCGGCGGGGTGGGGGTGATCAGCTGAGCTGGTAGGGGCCGAAGCGACCCCAGGCGATCACGACCGCCACCGCGATGAGCACCGCGTTGATCACGACCGGCTGGCCCTCCCTCCGACGGGCGTGGGTGGCCGCGGCTCCGACCATGAGCAGGGCCACGCCGACCGCGGCCAGCGGCACCAGGATCGGCACGACATCCAGCGCAGCGGGGAGGATCAGCCCCGCCGCGGCCAGCACCTCCGCAGCACCGATCGTCTTGAGCATGCCGGGCGAGAAGTCCTCGGCCCACGCCATGTTGGGGGTGGTGACGAGCTTCTGCTTCGGCTGGCTCAGCTTCATGATGCCGGCGGCGAGGAACATCGCGGCCAGCAGGCCGGCGAGAGTCCACAGCAGGATGTTCATGGGTGCACCTTTCGAAGATGATGTGTCATGTAGTTGACCAAAGCGATACATGACATGTCAAGCGAACCCGCTAGGCTCCGGGCATGGGCGAGACACCGCGGTGGCTGAGCGCGAGCGAGCAGAACGCCTGGCGGACCATCGTCGGTCTCCACCAGAAGCTCAACGCGGCCATGTCCCGCGACCTACAGGCGAGCTCCAAGCTCTCGGGCGCCGACTTCCAGATCCTCGTCGCGCTCACCGACGCCCCTGACGGGCGGCAGCGGTTCCAGGAGCTGGCCAAGGTGGTGGAGTGGGAACAGAGTCGCCTCTCCCACCAGATCGCCCGGATGACCAAGCGGGGGCTGGTGACCAGACAGGACTGCGCCGAGGACGCCCGCGGCGCGTTCGTGGTGATCACGCCGGCCGGCCGCCAGGTCATCGAGGCCGCCGCACCCCGACACGTCGCGCTGGTCCGACGCCTGGTGATCGATGTCCTCACCGCCGACGAGCTCGCCACCCTCGCACGGCTCTCCCAGCGGGTCATCGACCGGCTCGAGGACGCGTCCGAGTGACCACCGCGGACACCGCGACCGGCCGACCGCGGGAGGAGGTCGGGACGTCGGCCGCTCAGAGCCTCGACGCCGCGACCCGCAGGTCCGCCACCAGGGCGTCGTACGACGCCTGCCGCTCCTCGCGCGCCCGGAGCACCGCTGAGGGGTGGGTGGTCGGCAGCACCCACTGCGGAGGGTTGGCGACCGGCAGCGTGTCCGGCCACGGCAGTGGACGGCCGCGGGTCTCCCCCACCTTGAAGGATGCGCCGAAGACCGCCTTGCCGGCCGTGCCGCCCAGCACCACCACCCCCGTGGGGCGCAGCACGCGGAACTCCGCCTCCAGCCACGGGCTGCACGCCGTGACGTGCGCCTTGTGCGGCGACTGGTGGATCCGCCGCTTGCCGCGCATGCCGGACCAGCGGAAGTGCTTGACGACGTTGGTCTTGAACACGCTGCCGGGGGCGATGCCGGCGTCCTCCAGGGCCTCGTCCAGCAGCCGCCCGGCCGGGCCGACGAACGGCTCGCCCTCCTGGTCCTCCTTGTCACCCGGCTGCTCCCCGAGCAGCACGAGCGCCGCGTCCGGGTCGCCGTCGCCCATCACGCCCTGCGTCGCGTCACGGTAGAGCTCGCAGCCGCGGCACCCCTGCACCGCCTCCCGGAGCGCGGGGAGCGTGGGGTCCTCGGGCACCCACGCCTGAGCGCCGGGTCGCTCGTCGGTCGTCATGCCCTGCCGGTACCCGGACCGCCCGCCCTCATCGCACCTCATGCCTCTGAATCCATCGGGTACCGCCTCGGGATCAGGTACGACGAACGAGAAGGAGGCAACCGTGGCCACCACCATCGTGGACGACGTGCTCTGGGAGAACTTCCACACCGTCGTGAACATGACCTCGCGCGAGCTCCGGGACTGGCTCGCCACGCAGGGGGCCGACGAGGGCACCGAGGAGCTCCCCGACCAGGCCGGTCCGCCCCTCGGCCACCGCGTGCTCGACATCCTCGGGAAACGCCGGTCCGACCTCACCGCCGACGACGTCGACGTGATGCAGAAGGTCGTGGACCGCGTGCTCTCGCAGCGGCGCGAGGACCTGGAGCCGACCGCGGGTGAGGACCGTTGGCGCCGTCGGCTGATGAACATCGGCCACGACCCGCTCAAGCCGCCGAGCGCCTGAGCAGGTCCGCCCGACTACCGCCGCGGCTACTTCCCGCGGCCGTGGAGTCCCCGGATCACCTTGCCCAGCTGCCGGTCCTCCTTGGCGGTACGCCGGAACGTGGTCAGCGCGATCGCCGGCTTGAACCGCTGCCGCGCGATCGCGTGCGGGTAGGTGAACTCACGTAGCCCGTCCGGGCCGTGGATCCGGCCGAAGCCGGAGTCGCCGACACCGCCGAACGGGAGGGTCGGCACGCCGGCGAAGGCGATGATGCCGTTGATCGAGGTCATGCCGGCGCGCAGCCGCTGGGCGATCTCCATGCCCCGGGCCTTGGAGAACACGGTGGACCCGAGCGCGTAGCGGGTGCCGTTGGCCAGCTCCACCGCCTCGTCCATGTCGCGGACCTTCGTGACCGTCACGGTGGGGCCGAAGGTCTCCTCCTGCACGGCTGCGGAGTCCTCCGGCACGTCGACCAGCACGGTCGGCTGGACGAACCGCTCACCCACCGCATCCGGGCCGCCGACGAGCGCCCGGCCGCCGCGGGCGATCGCGTCGTCGATGTGCCGCCGGATGACGTCGAGCTGCTTGGGCATGGTGATCGGACCCACCTGGCCGCCCGGCTCGGCCCGCACCTGCCTGGCCTGCGTGACGAGCTCGTCCAGGAAGGCGTCGTACACGCGCTCGTGGACGTAGACCCGCTCGACGCCCGCGCACGTCTGTCCCGCGTTGGCGCAGGCACCCCACAGCGCCGCCTCGGCGGCCTCGGCCAGCTCGGCGTCGTGGTCGACCAGGAGGGCGTCCTTGCCACCGGCCTCGATCACGACCGGCGTCAGCGTCTCGGCGCACGCGGCCATCACCCGCTTCCCGGTCTCGGTGGAGCCGGTGAACGCGACCTTGTCGACCCCGGCGGTGCAGAGGGCGGCGCCGGTCTCGCCGAAGCCGGTGACCACCTGGAGGACCGGGCGGCCCACGGCCTCCAGGAAGGTCGCGGCGAGCCACTCCCCGACACCGGGGGTGTACTCCGAGGGCTTGAAGACGACCGCGTTCCCGGCGGCCAAGGCGTAGGCGATCGATCCCATCGGGGTGAAGACGGGGTAGTTCCACGGACCGACCACGCCGACCACGCCGAGCGGGCGGTACTCCACGCTCGCGGCCTGGTTGACCATCAGCAGTCCGGGGGCGACGCTGCGCCGCTTGAGAACCTTCTCGGCATGGCTGCCCGCCCACGCCAGGTGGTCGACTGCGAGGGCGGTCTCGAGCAGCGCGTCGCCGTGCGGCTTGCCGGTCTCCCGCGCCATCAGCGTCGCGAGCTCGTCCATCCGCCGCGCGATGATCCTCCGCCAGCGGGCCAGCTCCCCCTTGCGGCCGTCGAACCCGAGCTCACGCCACCACGCGGCCTGGACGCGTGCCGCCTGGACCACCGCCTGCACCTGGGCGGCGTCGTGGACCGGGTGCGTGGAGAGAGCCGCACCGGTGGCGGGGTCCAGGGACTGGAACGTCGAGTACTCCGGGTCGGTCTCGGCCGGGTGTGCGGTGTCGGTGCCGGTCACGATCCGAACCTACTTCGCCGTGCCCGCCAGAAGAACGGTGAGCACCAGACACGCCGCGGCGACCACCGAGCCGGTCACGACGATCGCGACGGGCCGCCGCCGCGCGACCCACTCGGCGGCGAGGTAGAGGAGGGAGATCACGCCGAGCAGGACCGTCACGTGCAGGAGCACGGCCAGCGCGATCCCACTGACCGCCCCCGCGACGGCGAACCGGCCCCAGGTCAGGCCGAGGAGCAGTGGTACGACGACCGCGCCGGCCAGACCGCCGGCGAACTCCAGCCAGAAGGGCCGGCCGGCACCCATCCACGGCAGCCAGGCGACCACGTCGAGGAGGTCCAGTGTGGCGGCGACGCCGAGCGCGGCGACCAGCAGCAGCGAGGCGGCCGCGACCAGCCGGTAGCGCAGGTGCTGCGCCCGGCTCCACGCCGCCGACCCGCTCCAGATGGTTCCCAGGGTGACCGCCGACCACACCAGCCAGCTCCGAACCGGGCCGGTGTCGGTGTCGCGCATCGCGGTGCGGAAGACCCGGTCCGCGGCGACCCGGTCGAGCAGGTGTCCGTCGGTGGAGAGGTAGCTGCTGGGCTCGTCGGCGTGGTGGACCAGCCCGTCGTGGATCAGCGCCGGCGGCAGGTGCCGGCCGGTCCGCGGCACCAGCCAGGTGAACAGGGCCGGGACCGAGGTGAGGTCGGTGTCGAAGGAGTCGAGGTCGACGGGGACCAGCAGCTCGCCGTACTCACGGTCGCGGTAGGCCAGCCGTCGCAGCATCCGGAAGCGCTCGGTCCGTTCGTGCAGGTCACCGGCCTCGACCCGTTCCAGCACCACGCGGGGCGGGCTCGCGGGGTCGGGGGGCTCGGTCGCGGTGCCGCCGTCGTAGAAGCGGGACGGCTCGGTCCCGCCGGGCAGGGCCCACGGTCGGACCGGCCGGTCCGGACCGACCCCGGAGGCGGCCATTCAGAGGTCCTTCTCGTAGTAGTACGACAGTGCTCCCTCGGCTCCCCTGCCCTCGTTGCGGTCGAAGCCGAACCTGCGGTAGATCGCCCGGGCGGCGACGTCGTCCTCGGTGGTGGTGAGGTCCATGTAGGTGGCGCCCTGAGCTCTCGCGTCCTCGATGATCGCCTGGAGCAGCACCGTGCCGATCCCCTGGCCGCGCAGCGGCGGGGCGACGTAGAGCTCGGCGAGGTAGGCCTCGAGGTCTTCGGAGTAGGTGCTCGTGCGCAGTCGCACCACGCCGACGCCGTCCCCGGGCCGGCCGGCCAGCACCACGCGGGCGGTGCCCTCGGCGCTCAGCCGGGCCAGGTGCGTGGCCCACCAGTCGGGCTCGGGTGCCGGTTCGTCGTACTCGGTGTTGAAGGCGACGAGGAGCCGCGCGGCCGTCTCGAAGTCCTCGGGGCTCGTCGCGATACGGGTGCTGTCGTCCATCGCGGCCACCCTTCCAGCGATCGGCGCTCCCGGTCCAGTCCCCTCTCAGCCGCAGCGCCCGCGGCCGAGTCGCACCAGGCCGTTGAGGTCCCCGCGGCTGAAGTCGAGCTGACCGACGTTGTCGGGATACATCAGCTCGCCCGGCGAGTCGACGTGACCGAGCCCGACCAGGTGACCGAGCTCGTGCAGCAGGATCGCCCGCTGGTAGCGCTCGCCGTCGCCCTCCCCCTCGAGCTCGTCGAACACCTCGATGTCGAGGGTCACGCCGCCGCTGACGTAGCGGAGCCAGCGGTCGCCGCCTCTGCGCACGGCGACCGCGCCGCCGACCCCGGCGACGTTGCCCTCCAGCTCCTCGACCTCGTCCTCGGTCGCCCAGGCGATCAGCACCGGCTCGCGACGTCCGACGGGCACGAACTGCTCCTTCCACTCCGGGCGCCGGTCGGTGGGTCCGAGGTAGTCGAACTGCAGGCCGGTGACCGAGGAGACCTCGGCGACGGCGGCTTGGACGAACGCGACCGTCTCGTCCTCGTCGTCGGGCGCGCCCTCGAGATTGATCTCGTAGCGGATCTCCCGGCAGGGGTCCCAGGTCACGGGCTCGTCCGGGCGACCGGGCTGGTGCTGGAGGAACGCGTGCACCCCGCCGGGCTGCACCTCCGCCGGGCTGCCGAGCGGATCACCGCCGATGCCCAGCATCCGCCGAAGGGCTGCCATCTCGTCGCCCGGACCGATGAGCACGGCGACGCCGAGCAGCATGGCGCTCAGCAGGAGCGCAAGGCCGGATCGCCAGCGCTCGCGCATCGGTGGTCGTCCGCTCGCCACAGGTTGCGGCTCAGCCGATGGCGTCCGGCTCGGTGACCGGTCGCTCGCAGACGAACCCGCGGCAGACGTACGCCGCAGGGCGGCCGTCGACCGGCGAGCGACCGCTGAGCAGCGGGATGTCGTCACTCGCGTCCTCGGCCGTGACCACGACCGCACCCGGGATCCTCAGCGCCCTCGCCTCGAGCGCGTCGCGGTCCTCGCCCTCGGGGCCGACGACGGCGACCTCCAGCGGTCCGTCGAGCATGGTGACGGCGGCGGCGAGCGACCAGCCCGCGAACCGCGGAGCCTTCTCGGCCAGCACGGCGACGGTGCCGAGCGCCGCCTCCGCGGCGTCCCGGTAGCGGCCCTCGCCGGTGAGGGCGTGTGCGTCGACCAGGGCGTGCACCAGGCTGCTGAGCCCGCTGGGCGAGGCGTTGTCGCCCGGGTCCCGGGGTCGGGTCACCAGTGTCTCGGCGTCGGCGTGGGTGTCGTGGAACCCCCCGTCGTCGGCGGCGAAGCCGCGCAGGGCCTCGTCGATCAGACCGGTCGCCAGGTCGAGCCAACGACCCTCGGCCGTCGCCTGGGCGAGGGCGAGGAAACCGGACGCGACGCACCCGTAGTCCTCGAGCACCCCGGCGTGCGGACCGGCCACTCCGTCGCGGGAGACCCGGAGGAGCCTCCCGTCGCGGAGGTGGGTGTCGGCCAGCAGCTGCGCGGCGTCCCGAGCCATGTGGAGGTACTCCGGGCGGCGCAGCCGCCGCGCGGCGTCGACCAGCCCGGTGATCGCGAGCCCGTTCCAGGCCGCCACCACCTTGTCGTCGCGGGCCGGGCGAACCCGCTCCTCACGGGCGCGCAGCAGCCGGGTGCGCACCTCGGCGAGCCGCTCCAGGTCCGCTCGGTCGGTCGGCCGGTGCCGCAGCTGCAGGGTCGACGTGCCGCCCTCGAAGGTCCCCGCCTCGGTGACCCCGAAGAGCTCGGCCGCCCAGGGACCGTCGTCCTCGCCGAGCACGTCGACCAGCTGCTGCGGGCTCCAGACGTAGAAGGTGCCCTCCTCCCCCTCCGAGTCCGCGTCGAGCGCCGACGCGAAGCCACCCTCGGCGGTGAGCAGCTCTCGGATCATGAAGTCTGCGGTCTCGGCGGCGACCCGGTCGCCCAGCTCGTTGCCGAGGCGTGCGTAGAG
Source organism: Nocardioides sp. (assembly GCF_004803405.1). GTDB lineage: Bacteria > Actinomycetota > Actinomycetes > Propionibacteriales > Nocardioidaceae > Nocardioides > Nocardioides vastitatis. The sequence continues at coordinate 9,855 of NZ_SSXI01000317.1, forward strand.
GCCGACCAGCTGGGCGTTGTCGTAGAGCATCTTCTCGAAGTGCGGGACCACCCATCCCCGGTCGACCGAGTACCGCGCGAAGCCGCCGCCGACCTGGTCGTACATCCCGCTGCCCGCCATGGCAGCGACCGTGCGCGCCAGCATGTGGCGCGCCTGCCGCACGGTCTCCTTGCCGTCGTCGGCCGACCCGGCGCCGTACCGCCTGAGGAACTCGAGCACCATCGACGGCGGGAACTTCGGAGCCTCCCCGAACCCGCCTGCCATCGGGTCGAACTCCCGGGCCAGCGTGGTCACGGCGGCGTCGATCCGCTCCGCGGTGATGACGTACGACGGCAGCTCGGCCGCGTTCCTGAGGTGCTCGGCGACCCGGCCGGCCGTGGCGCGGACGTCGTCCCCACGGTTGCGCCACGCGTCGCTGAGCCCGGTCAGCACCTGCATGAACGACGCCGAGCCGTGGCGGGGCTGGTCGGGGAAGTAGGTGCCCGCGAAGAACGGCGCCCCGTCGTGGTCCAGGACCACCGTCATCGGCCAGCCCCCGTGACCGGTCATCGCCGTCGTCGCCTGCATGTAGACCGCGTCCACGTCCGGCCGCTCCTCGCGGTCCACCTTCACGTTGACGTAGTGCTCGTTCATGTAGGCCGCGGTCGTGTCGTCCTCGAACGACTCGTGCGCCATCACGTGGCACCAGTGACAGGCGGCGTACCCGACAGACAACAGAACTGGTGCATCACGGCGCCTCGCCTCGGCGAAGGCTTCCGGGCCCCACTCCCACCAATCCACCGGATTCTCCGCGTGTTGGAGCAGGTAGGGGCTGGTCGCTTTGGCGAGGCGGTTGGCCATTTCCTGTGACTCCTCAAGAGTGGCACGTGCATCACTTTTCCTTGAGTGATGCACGAGAGTGATGCACGAAACCAGCGTACGATGGCTCCTTCAGCGTAGGAGGTCTCGTGGCGACGCGTTCTCAGCCGAAGCTGCTCGCGCAGGGCAAGCCGCGCACACTCGGTGGCAGCGCACGGCCGTGGCGGGTGCGCCTCTACGCCCCCGGCGCGGGCACCAACAAGTACCAGGTGTTCTTCCGGGCTCCCGCCGGCGAGGGTGAGCCGTGGAAGCGGGTGCTGCGTCGCGCTGCTTCCGAGGCGGAGGCCCGCAAGATCTTCGCCCAGGCCGAGACCGCGCTCGACACCGAGCAGGCGACGCCCGTCGGCGCTGATGTGCGCGCGTCGCGAACGATCCGGATGCTCGGCGAGGAGTACCTCAAGGATTCGATCGAGCGCGGCAAACAACCGCGGACGATCGAGCAACGCGTATCCCGTCTCAACGCCCACATCTTGCCGACGATCGGCGACGTGCCGGTGACGAAGTGGCGCGTCGAACACAGCCGCAAGGTGATGGAGAAGGGGTCGAAGACCCTCTTCTCCACTCGAGGCCGCGAGGACCTGCGCGGCCAGCTCGCGGCGATGCGCAAGCTCGCATGGCGCTTGGGCTGGCTCGATCGCAGCATCGACCCGCTGGACGGACTGGAAATTGGGCGCGCGAACGTGCTGCACGGAGCGACCGCGCAGTACGTCGACCCACGTCTGCGCCCGGAGACTCGACAGATGAAGGCGATGGCGGCTGCGGCCGACAAGCTGTGCGGACCCGAGGGCACCGACCCGCTGATGACCCGGCTCCCGCTGTTCGGCACGAAGATCCGCGTCGCAGGCTTCGGCGGCCTGCGCCTCGGCGAGCAGAACGCCCTGCGTGCGATCGACGTGTTCTTCGACCGCGGCTACGTCCACGTCAACGGCTCCTGGATCACCCCGCGCGGCCAGACGGGCTTCCGTGGCCCGGTGAAGAACCACACCGTCCACGAGGTCCCACTGCCGAAGTCGCTCATGCACGACGAGCTCCTCCCCCGCGTCAAGGAGCTACTCGACCTGCCTGCGAAAGCGTCAATCCAGCAGGTGATCAACGCCCAGGAGGCGGAGCGCCAGCGCCGTGCATCGTTGGCCACGCATGAGAAGGACAGGAACCTCACCTGGTGGAACTACCCCGTCCCACCCGAGGACGAGCTGTGGCTCTTCGTCGACATGGTCACCGGACTGCCGGTGAAGCCCGAGATGCACAACGACCGCTGGCACCGCGTCCGCGTCTGGGTCGAGGAGAACGACCCCGACAACGCTTGGCCGCGGACGATCGTCTACCGCAACCTCCGCCACCACGCCGCGACCAAGTGGTTCCACGAGGAGCTTGGTGAGCCCTGGGAGGTCGTCGCGCAGTACCTCGGCGACAAGCTAACTACCGTGCTGAACCACTACGTCCGTGCGGGCGAGGACGCGCTGCGCGATTCGGTCATGAGGCTGGCGAGGCTGTGATGCATTGACGGATCCCCGCGCCGGACGGGATACCCCGACGCGTGCGGAGACGAACTTGAGCGAGGCCCCGACCTCGCCGAAGCGGTTATCGACGACCACGACGTACTTGTTGCGCTTCTCGCCGTTCTCCTTGTCGCGCCAGCTTTCGGTGTGCTCGAGCCGTGCACGATGATCGCCCCGGAGCCGCAGCTGTCGTGAAGGTGGGCGGCGGCGGAGCCGTAAAAACCTTCACGTTGTGCGGACGCATCGCGATCACTGGCGAAGACCCAACGATCGGGCCGTCGTCGATTTGATCGTGGCTGTACTGGGCTTTGCCCGGATCGTCGCCGACCCGCTCGGCGACCGCATGCGCTTTGGACCATGGACCGCGCTGTTCGGAGCCGACGTAAACGCCGACAAGGTCCGTTCCATGCTCGACCGCTTCCGGAGTTACCGCGTGACGGACTGTCGTTTTCGCACGCTAATGACGCCGCCAGAAGCGCCCCAACGACGCTTCGCCCTTGACACGTACGGTCCGCGACGTGTTCACCGGCCCAGGCCAGTCGCCGACGCGCGTCCCTCCTCCTACCGGCGCTCACCGCTCACGGAGACTTGGTACCAGCTTCGTCGCCGTTCACGGCCTTTCCTGTGTGCCGCGCGCCACTAGCGGGTAGCGGTTCGATCAGGTCGGTGATGGCACAGTCCAGGATGTCCAGCAAGGCCATCAACGTGCGGAGGCCAAGCCGCTCCGGTCGCTCTGCTACCAGCCGATACACCTGGCTTTGCGACAACTCGACACCGCGCTCGACCAGCATCGGCCGCAGATCTGCGGTGGCGAACATGCCGCGATTCGCCA